>JANYAF010000114.1 GCA_025355175.1 Deltaproteobacteria bacterium
GCAATCAAGATTTTGATGGTTTTTGTTGCACGGTCATCTTCGGCGGATATGGTGATTTTACCGCCGTCCGGCATAGCATCGATGGAATTTTGGATGATATTTAAAAGCACTGTCTGAATCCGGTAGCGATCAACGTATAAAGATGCGGAAGACCGGTCAATATGCACATCGATGGTTACATGGTTTGTTTGTATCAGAGGCTCGACCAGCGGCAGTGTGTCGCTTAATATTTTATGAACGGTCATCAATTCAAAATGAGGTTCCGGAAGGCGCGTGGCTTTACGAACATTTTGAATGACACTATCCAGCCTCTGTGTCTGTTCGACAATTAAACTTAACTTATGCACGACATCGGGAGGCCAGCCTTCCCGTTCCAGCATCAGTTTGGCAAGTCCCGCAATGGAATGAAGCGGCGTCCCTAAATCATGAGCCAGATTGGCCGTTAAATGTCCCAGGGCGGTTAATTGCTTCAAATCATCCACTTGCTTTTGCAGTTGAACCACATTGAGCGTCTCTTCGCGGACACGCTCTTCCAGATGTCTGGTCAGATCAAGATTCCTGGCCATAACATTTTGAATTTCGTCGGCCATCTGATTGAAATGATCGGCCAGCTGTCCCCACTCATCCTCTCGAATGATGGGAATACGTTCCACGTATTGTCCTTTCTGAAATGCATCAATGGTTCCGATAATCAGCTTGAGCGGTCTGCCGATTATCCAGCCATAGCTGATTCCCAACAACAAAAGGATGGCCAGCAAAAGTCCGGCACTGCTGAAAAAAAGCAACTGCCTTGCGCGGCTCATGATTTCCGTGTTTGCCCGTGAAAAAGCAATGATGCCGATAATAATGCGGGAATCCTTGGTTTCTCCGGAAACGGGATAGAGTAGGCCCAGCGATGGTCCTGCCTCTGTTTCCAGTTTGACATAACGGGATTTGCCTTTGGCTCTGACCTCGGCCACTATACCATCCGGCCACTCATATTGAACGCGGCTGGCGCCGGCGACATAATCGACATTTTTACTCCGGATGTCAAAAATATCGATTCTGGCCAGGCGCACATCTGTCTGGATATAGTCTTTCAGGGCTAAATCGAGAGTGGCGATGCCTTGTCTGGTCGGAAAGTGCTGATAAAATGTACTGACAGTTTCGGCGACGCCTTCCAGTCTTTTAACTTGTTGATCGACCAGAATTCTGTTCAGGGCGGTCAGCTGAATAACGCCCCAGATGGCCATGGTCAAGGCGAGCCCTGCAACCGTCAATGCAACGACCCTGACGCGGACGGTCAAATTGCTATTATAATCGATAATTTTTGCCAGTAAATTTTTCAACATAGTGGGAAACTTATAACAGAAAGAGATAAAATAAACCACGATGACTTTGCTTAAGGCGGCATGGTTTGTCAAGGTCTGTCGCATAAAAAAAGGGATGGGTTTTCACCCATCCCTTTTTGTGCATTTTATAAGTTATTATAAACTTATTTTGCGGCCGGAGCGTCTTCTTTAACCTTCTTTTCGGCTTTCTTTGCGTCTGCGTCAACTTTCTTTGCTGCTTTCTTGGATGGTTTCTTTACTTTCTTTTCGGCTTTCTTCTCATCTTTCTTCACATCAGCCTTTGCATCAACTTTTGCGGCATCAACTTTCTCGGCTGCTACTGCGGGAGCTGCTTTTGCGGGGGCTGCGGCCTTTTCAGCGGCGATTGCGGTCATGGACAGTGCGAAAACAAATGCTACAACTAACAATACTAAACGTTTCATCTTAAAATCCTCCTTGGTTAATAGTTGTTTGATTAACCCTTAAATTTTTTAAGGGACTCCACCTATCGAAAGGCATCGCACAAATTACTTCATCGCGGATGCTGGTTTCTCTTTTGTCTGCTTTGGCACATTTTTGCCGGAATTTTTCACTGCTCCCGGCTTGGCCACTCTGGATGCCGTCAACTTCCCGTCTTTAACGCTGTAATCAATTTTTACGGAATCATTTACCACGATATCCTGCACCGGATTTTCCAGCGCGAATTCCATGATCTCTGCATTGTCTTTAATGTTTCGTTCGATCTTAATGGCCGTGCTGGAAATTTCTACAACCTTCCCGCTGGCATTCATTTTAGCCGTTTTAAATACGGCGCCTTGGGTAGCCTTTGTTGCAGGTTTATCGGCGGCATAACTAAATGCTGCCAAAACACAAATCAGTCCTGCTATACAAACCAAAGCTTTTTTCATCAATTGCGCTCTCCCAATCCTTGCTATTCACCAATTAGCAATGAGTATGCCAACCTTAGCATCGACCCATTATTTGTCTATTTGTATGTAATTATTAATGAAATTATTTTGGTAGCATTCTGCTCTTCTTTGAGGGTCGGCCAAAAGGGGAATAACTCCCCAGGCGATGGAGAAGAATGCATCAATTGATCACGTTAACCTGCGATAAATCCAGCAGTGCAGATAAAAGAAAAATGCTTCGCTCCCGCCCAGGCTCAACAGTTTTTTGGAAATGACACGGACGTCTTTTTGCCTCCCGACTTTATGATCGGCCAGATAGATGCTCAGGAGACCGCGGGTAATTAAATGATGAAATTTTGCGTTGGGCAAACTTGCAACGCTCGCTTGCGCCTGGTTGTAAAAATGACTGAGTCGGCAAGACAGGTGTTCGCTGTCTTCATAGTAAGAGCAAAAGTTCAAATCCGATCCGGTGCGGTCTTCCTCCTGGTCAATCAGATAATCCAACAGGATGTGCAATCCCTGAACCCAGGGGAAATAAGCGTTTTTGATTCTGCCAATAAGCTCGGCAGTCGTTGCCGGATTGAACAGTTGCGAGACGATGCAAAAAATACCCAGCGTTGAACCGGCGCAAGCGGCAAATTCATACCAGGCCATAGGAGGCAAGCCTTTTTCGTACCCGGCAAACCATGCCTGCAGCCTAGGCAGACGCTCATCTTTTCGAACATGCTTGTGCACCTGCAAATCAATATAGACACTCGCCAATTCCCGGAGGGCCGCCGCGCCCAGATGATACCTGGAAAGACGCCCGAGGACTTCCCTGCAGGCCTGCACCAAAGCGGCCAGATAGCCACCGTCGTCTTGTTCCCGCCGGAAACGATAATAGGCGGTAAGCGGTGCTTCCGGTGTCAGGGCGTGCAGCATGGACTCATGCAATGCGCGGAAATCTTTCGGGTCCTGCGATGTGCTGCGGTCGCAAAGATTATCGAGATAATCGCTGATGGTTTGATAGGCGACAATAAATTTGATTGCGTCTTTATAATGATGACGTGCCAGCAAACCGTAAAGAGAGCCGCCTTCGCAGTGAAACGTTTTGGTTGCAATGCTGGCAAGTGCCTGTCTGCGCAATTCCGGATCGGGAATTTTTTGGGCCCGCTCCTTCCATTGCCGCAGACACGAATGCGTCACCGGCTGTACCTTCAGGATCATTTTAGTCGTCAGCGATATGAAATTGGTCGGTACCTGCAAGTCCCGCTCCTTTTGTCTTGGTCATTAAGTTGGCAAATCTTTAGCACAGGCGCGCTTGTATAACAAGACAGGGCAAATTGATCAATTGACCGTTCTTGCCGATCTGTGATAGCTGTCATGCCAATGGTGTGAAAATTTAATGAAAAATGGAACAGGCATAGATGCCGATGTTGTGGTCATCGGCGGGGGCGCGGCGGGTCTGATGGCCGCCGGACGGGCCGCCCAGCTAGGCGCCCGCGTGTTGCTTTTGGAAAAAACGGACAGCTGCGGTAAAAAGATCCTGGTCAGCGGCAAGACGCGCTGCAATCTGACCAATGCTGCCGAACTCAAAGCGTTCATTGCCATGTATGGGCAAAACGGCCGTTTTCTGCACAGCGCGTTTTCCCGTTTCTTCCGTCCGGAACTGCTGGACTTTTTCGAACATTATGGCGTGACCACAAAAGTGGAACGTGGCGGCAGAATATTTCCCATTTCCGATGATGCCCGCGACGTGGTGCGTGTTTTTCAAAAATATCTGGCTGAAAATAAAGTACGTACTATTTTCAATGCCCGGGTCAGCTCCGTCATCCCGGACACAAATTCCAGATTCGTCGTTCAAACAACGAGTGGTCATTATCTTTCCCCGTCCGTTATTATCGCCACCGGCGGCGCCTCCTGGCCGGGCACCGGTTCCGAGGGCGACGGCTATAAAATTAGCGCGACGCTTGGCCACACCATCGTTTTGCCCAAGCCGGCATTGATTCCTCTGGTTGTCCTCGAGCAAAAGATGGCCAAGTCCATGCAGGGCGTCTCTTTGCGTAATGTCCGCGCCACCGCGTGGCAGAAAGAGGCAGCGGCGGTTGATTCCGCGCTCACGCCCGGTTGCGATTATGGACGCGGCGAAAAGAAAATTCCTCGGTCACCTCTTCTTGAGAGCCGTTTCGGTGAAATGCTCTTTACGCATTTCGGTCTGGGCGGACCGATTATCCTGCTCATGAGTCTGGCCGTTGTTGAAGCTCTGGCAAATGGCCCTGTTTCCATTCTGATCGATTTAAAACCTGCCTTGACGAAAGAACAATTACGGAAACGGTTGCAGTCGGATTTAAACAATTTCGGCAAAAGAAAGATCGCGAGCATTCTGAAAGAATATCTGCCGTCGAAAATGATTGACCCTTTTGTCGTCCTTTCCGGCATGAACGAAGCAAAACTGGCGCATCAGGTCAGCGCCGGCGAGCGGGAAAAAATGATCGATCTTTTCAAAGCACTGCGTTTCAATGTAAAAGCCCCGCTGCCGCTGGCTAAAGCTATCGTGACGGCGGGTGGCGTCGCTCTTGATGAAATTGATCCGCGCACTCTGGCGTCCAAAAAACGACAGGGTCTTTACTTTTGCGGCGAGGTGATGGATATTGACGCGGACACGGGCGGCTATAATTTGCAGGCCGCTTTTTCGACAGGCTATGTGGCAGGCGAAAGCGCCGCAGGGCATATTGAGTCGCTGCGCCTATAATCCAGAAACAAAGATTTAGTGAATGCTTTTCATAGAATGGAAGATTCTTTGGGATATGTTTCTTTTACCAGAGTACTGGCTACCAGTGCGCCAATGATAGCAATTAAGCAAACCTTGAACACAGCCGAATAAGCATGAGCGCTGTATCGACCATCGATAGATCCAAAAGAATCCAGATACCAGCCTATCAGTGGCTGGCCCAAAGCGGCTCCGGCAAAGGGAAAAATGTTCATCAAGCCGGTGGCTGTGCCTGAAATTTGCTGCGGAAACAATTCCTTGACGGATGAATAGCCCACCGCAGCCATCCCTGATAACACAAAGCTGTAAGCAAAACACCAGATATAGAGCATACCCTTGGGGAAATTGCCGGTAAAAAAGGCCAGCGGGATAAACACAAACAACGCAAAAATCTGGCCGAGAACGAGTACTTTTTTACGGGAGTGTAATACGCTGTCGGAAAGCCAGCTCATGGTCGGAGCGCCAATAATCAGACCGATGGCAAACATTGATAATACGGCGCCCGCCTGTGTTCTCGGCATTCCGTAAACATGCATCAAGAAGGGACCACCCCACAGGCCGACGAAACTCAGAGATACTCCGGCGCCCAAAAAACTACATAATGCCAACGGCCAGAACCAGGACATTTTGATCACCATTACAACTCCTGTCAGTATACCAATTCTGTCTGGGGGCTTTGTGGATTTTACAGGACCGTTTAAGGCCTGAAAACCTGCTTCCTGTGGTGTGTCCTTGACCAGCAGCCATACGGCCACTGCAACGGCCAATGTGGCTCCCCCGATAAAAATCATACTGCCGCGCCAGCCAATACTATCGCTCAGTAATGCCAGTGGCGTTGCCGCCGTGTAGGCCCCTACTCCGCCCAGCGACATTAAGAGCCCGCTCATGCGGACAAATTTTTCCGACTCGAACCAGTTGGTAAGAATCTTCAATGTGGGCACAAAAACCATAGCCACACCGAGGCCCACCAAAACCCGGGCGGCAATTGCCATGCCCACGGTTTGTGCAAATCCCAAAACAACTGATCCTACTGCGGCAAAGATGAAAAAGAAGGTTACCGACCGGCGCGGGCCCCAGGAATCGGATAACAGGCCCGCGGGAATCTGCATCAAAGCATAGGAATAAAAATAGGCAGATGACAGAACGCCCATCAACGCACCGCCGGTTTTTAAGTCACGCATCATGTCCACGGCGACTATCGCCGGAGCAAGCCGGTGGAAAAAAACAAGCATGTAAGCGGCACCCAGAATGCCGAATATCAGATAGCGGTATTTAACAAAGCTCATATGAATTGTCCGTATAGGAGAATCTGTTTTGCCAGTCAATGAAATAAATACAAAATCGCGGTTATCACAATTTCGGGGGCACCTGATGGCCTCAGGCAGGGACGACTCTAAAGCCACAACGAAGATTTCAGCTTTTTTCCATGGTCTTGTGGAATTGTATCTGCGGCCATTCTTCCATGGTATGGGAAAGCCGCCAATCGCTCATCGCCAGATAAACCAGATTCCCTTCCGTGTCCATCGCCAGGTTCATTAGATTTTTTTTCTGAAAGTCTTCCATTTTTCTGGCATCGTCACAGGTGACCCAGCGGGCGGCGGCATAGTCCGTCTTTTCATAGTCGGCATAAACGCTGTACTCGTTTTTCAGCCGTGACATGGTCACATCAAATTGCAGCGCGCCGACGGCGCCCAGGATATTATCCGATCCCCATAAAGGTTTAAAGACCTGAATCGCGCCTTCTTCGGAAAGCTGCGTCAATCCTTTCTGCAAGTGTTTCAGGCGCAACGGGTCTTTGAGCCGTACGCGGCAGAAGTGCTCCGGGGCAAAATGCGGAATGCCGGTAAATTTGAGCGGTTCCTTTTGTGTGAATGTATCGCCCACTTTGATGGTGCCGTGATTGTGGATGCCGATGATGTCGCCGGGATAGGCTTCGTCGATATTGGTCCGGTCCTGCGCCATAAAAATGGTGGCGTTGGATAAAGAGATTTCCTTGTCGATGCGGTGATGCATCACGTGCATGCCGCGCTCGAATTTGCCCGAGCAAATCCGCATAAAGGCAATGCGGTCACGGTGCGCCGGGTCCATGTTGGCCTGAATTTTAAAAACAAAGCCGGAAAAATCGTCTTCATCCGGACTGACTTGCCTCGTGGTTGTGGGGCGCGCGACCGGCGGCGGGGCGATTTCCACAAAGGCGTCGAGCAGTTCCTTGACACCGAAGTTATTGATGGCGCTGCCGAAAAAAACCGGTGTCTGACCGGCCTTTAAATAGTCTTTAATGTCAAAAGGATTAGCCGCACCTTCCAAGAGGGCGATTTCCTCACGGAGTTCTCCGGCCTGGCTGTCCAGCAGTTCATCGAGTAACGGATCGGACAAATCGCTGATCACAACCCCGTCTTCCGAACGTTTTGCCTTGCCCGGGGTGAAGAGATGCAATTTTTTATCGTACAGATTATAAACACCCTTGAATCGTTTGCCCATGCCGATGGGCCAGGATAGAGGTGAGCATTCAATCTGCAACTTATCTTCGATATCCGCCAGGATGTCCAGCGGTGCCAGGCAGTCGCGGTCCATTTTGTTGATAAAGGTGATGATGGGTGTGTTGCGCAGACGGCAGACTTCCATGAGCTTCTGTGTTTGCGTCTCTACGCCTTTGGCGCCGTCGATCACCATCAGCGCGCTGTCCACGGCGGTGAGCACGCGAAACGTGTCTTCAGAAAAGTCCTGATGGCCCGGCGTGTCCAGCAGATTAATTTCGCAATCGGCATATTCAAACTTCATGACGGACGATGTGACGGAAATGCCGCGTTCTTTTTCAATGGACATCCAGTCACTCAGTGCGTGTTTTGATGCTTTACGGGCTTTTACCGCGCCGGCCATCTGGATGGCGCCGCCGAAAAGCAGCAGTTTTTCAGTAAGTGTCGTCTTCCCCGCGTCGGGATGGCTGATGATCCCGAAGGTACGCCGTCGTTCGATTTCTTTTTGCAGTTGCTTACTCAAAATTACCTCTTTGCCATTTGGCATTTGGCTGAAAAAATTGTGGCATTAAATAAAAAAAGCGGGCATATGCCCGTCTTTTAACCTTCTTTAACCAATATATTCCCTCCTGTCAACAAGCAAGAAAACAAAAACCATCAACCTTCACGCATGTCTCATGCGACCATATGATCGGCTTTCCCTAAAAAACCCTTGACAAAAAAAGCATGTTGAATAAAAGTCACAGGCCATGAGCGGGCGTAATTCAGTGGTAGAATGTCAGCTTCCCAAGCTGGACGTCGCCGGTTCGAGCCCGGTCGCCCGCTCCATTTAAAATTAATAAATTACTCAACTTTTTATTATACACGATTAAACTGCCCTGCTGGAGTTCTTCACAATAAGCGTGAAACAGCGTCGAAGATCCTGGTTCGTCGGCTTGGCTATCGGCAACGCTATAGGGCGTTTATTATTTGATTGACATGAAAGTCCATTTTTTTATAATAAAACTAATACAAAGATTTTATTAAAAATTCAGCGAGAGAAGATGGAGGAAATCGCTATGGAAAAAAATGGAAGGTGCTTTAATATCGCAGGGATTATTGTATCAGTCATCGTGTTGTGTTTTTTGACGGCTTGTGTGTCAACAAGTGGCACGGCGATGCAAACTCATAAGAAGGGCATGTCGTCCATCACGGAAGAAGAGTATTTCACGACGAAGAAACCTGTGGATAAAGCATATATCGGCTGCACCTGGTCGAAGCAGTTTGGTCCACTCGAAGATCCTGCTGCGGATGAGATCGAAATCAAGAAGGAAAAATCACTCAGTGGCATCCAGCAAGACTTTGCTTATAATCTGGGTGTTGGTCTCGGTGGACAGATGATCGCGGGACCTCAAGCGGAGATCGGCGCTTCCGGCGGCAGTGTTGAAAAGGCGAAACTCTCCGGTCTTGAAATTATAACGCCCGTATCTATTGCCGATATTGCCTTCGAGCCCGATCTTCCTTACATCACGGAAGCATTGCGTCTAGCCAACTTCAGAATTTCAGACGAAAAATCCAACAAAGCCGGACTCAATGTTGGTGCGGGAATCGAGATCGGAAGTGTGACGGCGACAACGGAGGCGGGAACCCAGGCCCGAAGGGGCACTGCAGGAGAGGGGTTGGTGGTGGCTTATAAACTCCACATGATCGATAAGGAAACATATGCCAAAAATGAATCGGGAAACAGGCCGCTGGAACTGGAGAAAACAGTCGATTTTTCCAAGGAAGGACTTTTTGCAAAGGTGTCATTGCAACGCATAGAACCGGGGGCGGGAAAATCGCTTCCCCGCAACGTCATCTGGTCCTGCCAGAAGGCTCATTCTAAGAGCCGGGATACGGTTGCTGCCTGGGTTGTGGAAGTAAGATCGACCGACCCGAAACGCAAGAGAGCTACGATTGCCTTTCCGGCTTGGCCCAATATAGAAGATTGTCAGAATTATTCCGGCGTGATCTTTTCGCGAATTGATCCCCGGACGGACAAGATCATCCGTCAGAAAATTAACATTACCTTACTTGACGCGGAAGTATCGGACGCCATGCAGCCTAAAAAATGGGATGCACGGATTGCTCTAGTTGACGAATCATTTAATATCAAACCGATTGCTCCAAAAGACATGGAATAGGGCAACAACTGATAGTCACTTACGCTTAAGAGGGGGCCATTTTATGAAAAAAAACATTGCAGGATGTATATTGGCGATTATAGCCAGCCTGTGGCTTATTAGTATCGATGCGGAGGCAAAGAAACCGGAAGTTACGAGGCACGACGCCCAGTATCTGGACAGACAGATTTCGGTGAATTTGCAGTGGCAGTCTTCGGAAGCAATCGTTTCCGTCCGTGTGGCTGCCGGCAAAGAAGTCAAGGAAATAAAAATAGATACATATGACAATAAAAAGACACGATTGGGCTATTCGGGAGAGGTGAGTGTGGTTCTCCAGACTGACCCCATGGTATTTCAGGAGTCGATAGGATACACCATACAGGTGGAAGATGAAGATGGACAAAAAAGCAACTTGGTTACCGGAAAAGTTGCTGTTCCGGCAACTGCCTATTCCAGTAGGGAACGCGACCAATGGGGCCAGGAAAAACTCGCTGGAACGGCGAAAAGTGGCAAAAAGGACATAATCGAACAGTTAAGAGAGGTCGCAACTGTGCTGGCTGCGCCGCCGGTGATCCTCGATGTAACCGTTAACAATCCAGGTACGGGGACAGTTACATTCAAGACCAAGGCAACGCACACCGTGGGTATGAGGGAGATCACCTTCCGAGTCTTCGACGCCAGCGGTAAGCAAGTCGATGCGCAGCAGATTTCTGCTACAGGCAAACTCTGGGAGGGGACGTCGAAAGACTTTACCTTGACTCCCGGGAGTTATTCCGTGATTGCCCAGGCGGTGGATTCCAGTGGCGGCACTTCCCGGGAGAGTAAGGCTTCCTTTACCATTGGAGGAACACCCACACAGCCGCCGGTAATTCCCCCGGTGACACCACCGGTAATCCCGCCCGTGACACCGCCGGTAATCCCACCAGTGCCCCAGCAGAATTTACCATCGGTGAGTGATCCGGTGATTTATGCCAATGGGAATATAGCAGGGGTGCAGAACAATCCGACGCGAGAGACGACATTTACCATCACTGCTTCTCACCGGGTGACGTTTATTTATACCTATCATTACTTCAACAACGGGAAGTTGCCGGGCACGATTGCTCTCAGACACAGCGACGGGACAGTATATGGACCGTGGCAGACACAGGGAGCTCTGGGACAGGGCGGCGTGCAAAACGCCTACTGGTTTATCCTGCCGAATGTGGAGATCAAAGCGGGCAGCTACACCGTGGTCGATTCCGACAAGGCTACGTGGTCACATAACTCTGGTTCATCGGGCGCCGGGTTTGTGGAAATCAAGGGAATAA
>JANYAF010000151.1 GCA_025355175.1 Deltaproteobacteria bacterium
TTCATGGTGCTGGTAAATAATCTCGGCCAGGGGCCAGGGGGATTCCACATCCTTCAGCATCTCGTACCCTTTCCGGGAGTGCTCTTTGATCAGGGAAAACTCAAGGTTTGTCAGCTTGGTAGGCTTGGACAATATCTCCGCAGGAATAGATAATTTCCCGATGTCATGGATGGAACCGGCTATACGGAGTCCCTCGATTATATACTGAGGTAATCCCATCTCCGTGGCTATAGCACGGGCAAGATCGGCAGACCGAGTCTGGTGACCGGAGGTGTAAGGGTCTCTTGACTCAATGGCTGATACCATGACCTGAATTGTGGTGGCAAAAGATTCCCGGAGACTCTCCAGTGTTTGCTGAAGTTCCTCCTCCGCCTTCTTGCGCTCGGTGATGTCTCTGGATACGCCGTGAAGATCGGTCAAAACACCCTGATCATCGCGAAGACCGCTGATGATCGTCTCCATCCAACGGGTTGAACCATCCTTATGATAATATTCCAGTTCAAGTGTTACTTTCCTGTTGGGATCACGATTTCCCTGTTCTTCGAGGACGAGCTCCTTGGTCATGGCCTCCAACCCACAAGACAAGGAGTCAGGCGTCAGTTGTTGATCGATGGTCTGACACATTCGTTCTTCCTGGCTGAACCCAAGTACCGTTTGTATGGAAGGGCTAACATAAAGCGTCTGTAAATTCATGGCCGCAATCCATACAATGTCGGTCATTTTTTCGGTAAGGAGTCTGTATTTTCTTTCGCTTTCCTGAAGGGCTTCCTCCGACCGCTTGCGCTCGGTGATGTCGCGGACCACGGACACAGCCCCTATGATATTGCCGGCAGAATCTCTGACCGGAGCGGCGTTGACCTGGCGATACCGGAATTCCCCGCTTGCCGGGATTTGAATGATCTCCTCCTGGTTCATCACCACTTCTCCCAAGAGGGCGCGCAGGGGCGGCGCCTCCTCCACAGGCCTTTCGCTGCCATCCGGGCGCAACACGACCAGGCTCTTCGCCAGTTTTTCAACTTCGATCGTCTGATCGGGGTCAATGCAAAACTGCTTGAGAGCAGATGGGTTTGCCAAGGTGAATCTCTTTTGTTTATCTGCAAACCAGACCTCATCGGTAATGCTGTTAATCAGTGAGGACAATCTGGTTTTCTCTTGTTGAACAGCGATCAGAAGGGCCTGATTTTTGTCCTCTGCCTGCTTGCGGTCGGTGATGTCGGTCGTTATATGAATGATTTTTTCAACTTGACCATGTTTATTCCGGATGGGGGTGCAGGAAACGAGAAAAACGCCCCCGAACGCTTCCATTTCTCTGGTAACAGTTTCGGCCTTACCCGACGCAAGCAAACTTTCCATGGGACAGCCCTTCGGGGGAGAGGCGGCATCTTTGCCATGAAAGACCTCATAGCATTTCTTGCCGAGGAGTTCTTCTTGGGAGAGGCCTGAGGCGCACGCAACCGCCTTGTTGGCAGCAATGATTCCATGCTGAGGATCAAGAATGGCCGTGGGATGACTAATGCCCTGAAAAATGTTCTCCCAATCCTCGCGTAACTGAATAATTTCCTCCTCCGCCCGCTTGCGCTCGGTGATGTCATCAAAAACGGCAACAATTTCACCTGATGGCAGCTTGGATACGTGATTTTCTGCCCAGAATGCGAGACGGTCGTCCGTATATTGGGAGGAAGGATAATCCTCTGCTTTCCCTGTTTTCCATACCCGCTGAAAGACCTCAAAAAGGCCTAATTGTTTGACACCCGCAAAAACGTCACAAACACTTCTACCCATAAAATTTGTGTAAACGCGGGTGATTTTTTGTCCCGCTTCATTGAGGTCCGATATAATAAAATCTGCACCGTCATCCGTTGCCCTATAGATCGCAACCCCACTGCTCATGTTATCGAACAGTTCACGGAACCGTGTTTCGCTTGTCTGCAGTTCTTCCTCTGCCCGCCACTGCTCCTGGAGCTGCCGAGTCGTCACCTGCTTTCTTGAATAGGCGAGAAATAAAACGATGGCCAGGAACAGCAGAAAAGCAATGGCTGTCACCGAGATATAGTATGCGGACTCTGACAGGAAGATGCTGCGTTCATCCCGTTCCACAAAGACGGTCCAGCCGATATTGGCCATCGGGGCAAATGAGATGTAGCGTGTCCTGCCGGCGAGGTCGGGGGCATCAACCGTGAAGGTTTTATTCTTTGCGGCCATCGCTTTTTTTATGCCGGGATAGAGTGGATAAGTTTTTAGCTCTTTCTTATTATCCTGTTCGCTGTTGTATATGATCTGGCCTTTCCTGTCCGTGACCGTGATGATATTGGCGGGATCGAGGGACGCCTTCTTGATGAGGTTGCCCAACGTGACCGTCCGATTGGTGTTCTGCAGGATGCCGATTGCTTCCCCCGTTTCATTAAATATTGGGACGCCTATTGAGATAGCGAGATCTTTTTCTGCAACTACTCTCAGATATACATCCGATATGTTGGGTTTCCATTCTTTACTGATATCCTTGTACCAATCCCGATAGGCAAAGTTCTTCCCTAACACCTCTGGACGCTCGGGATAAGTGGCCCAGATTGTGCCCTGTCTGTCGGTAATGATCACGCTGTCAATGTCGCTGTTGGTTTTTGCCAGGTCGATCAGATGCACCGTTGCTTTCTTGGCGTTCTTATCTCTGACATCCTGGAGCAGGGACGGCCGGTTGCTATAAGACTCCATGATACTGACGATCTTTTTGAGATGTTCATCCAGGATCAGGGAAAGGAGATTTGCGTCTGACCTGTCCTCTTTTAAGGTCTTCTCCGTGTTGATCGTATGATGTCGATAGCATATGATGAACGTTATTGTAGCGATGATGACGAAAACCACGGCAATAATTGGGGGAAAATACCGGCGTTCCATAAGCCAGAAATGAGTTGGAGTGTTCTTTTCAGGCATTTTATTTTCCTTTCTCCTTGTTATCCGTCATGGAGAATCGCCGCCCCATGCATTACCGCCGCCCTCAAGTATAAAGCCAATATTATTTTAGGGTCGCAAGATACCTTAGTTCTTACGATATTTCTTCAATCCCCAGCGGATATTTCGATAAGACCTCGCAACCGCCTTTGACGATGACAATATCATTTTCATAACGGAATCCGATATGCTCTTCCGGCGCGGCATACTGCATCGCGCAGACGACCATTTCGTTTTCCTGATAGACGTGATCCTGATCCGTCCAGTAGGGAAGGTCGGGATTGACGACGGCGCCGATCCGCCACTCATCGCCAAAAAGGCCGATCCCGTGTTCGCAGGCCGGCTGAATAAAATCACCGCAGCCGCGCGATTCCGCAAAGTCCATCATGATGACGGCCAGGAGCCCTGGCGTTGTCCCGGCGCGGTAATTGTCAATGACCTTCTGAATAATCGCAACAAAATTATCCGCGTGCCAGCGCTGACGTTTTGTTGCGGGTCCGATCAGATAATTGTGCGAGTGGTCGCCCAGCGCCAGTCTGAACATCGCGTGAAAATCCAGCATCAGCGGCTCCCCCGCCATGATCTCTTTGGTGGTGGGAGGCGTACAGGCTCCCAAGCCCGTGCGAAATCCACTGGATATTTCATTGAGCCCTGCAAAATTCCACTCCGACACACTGCCCGCCTTGCGCATGGCCAGCGCGGCGATCCCGGCAATCACGGTTTCCGTCATGCCTTTGTAGCCGCCGTTTTCCAGCGCCGCGCGCGCCGCCTTGTGTCCTTCGTCAACAATCAGCGAGGCGGTGCGGAAACGTTCAATGGTGCCTTTGTCTTTGATCAGAGAAAGAGCATCAATAATGTCGTGCGAGTTGACCCATTCAAAACCGGAGAGCGCATTTTTAAAATGGGTGTATTCCCAGTGCGACAGATTTCCTTCAGCCGTGTAAGTGGAAATCCCGTCCTCGAAGCCCAGACGTCCCTTCTGGATGCCAAGTTCGTCTTTGATAAAATCCGTGATGGCGGAGACCTGATCCATGCCGCCCATCGGTCCGTAGGCGCGGACATGGTCGCCGTCCAGCCATGTTTCGTCGCCCACGCGCAGCGCATCGACCACAAATGTAAAATAGGTGGGCTGTCCTTCGGGCGGAATGATCAGATAACTTCGCCACGGGCAGAAGGTATCCATTACAAAACTCATGGTCCGGATGCGCGAGCCGAGATAAACGTCAATGCCACGCTTATGCATCTGAGCTTGGATCGCCTTCACGCGTCCCGGATTGTCGATATAATACTTGTCCTGGAGGTCTAATATCCTGGTCATATTTTTGTCTCCCTTTAATACTGAGTTGGAATCCGGGCCAAAACTTTGTTCAGACGATCGGACACGGCTGCCAGTTTGAGCGCTTTGGCCAGATTGCCCTTGAGCTTAAGCTTTCCGGTCATCAGAGCCTTTTGCGCGCCAAGTTCCGCACGGGAAATTCTGGAAAAAGTTTCATAATCGCCGATGATACGAAATTCCCCCTGAGGAGGCTCCCCTACTCCTGTTTCCACACGGGTTACCATCCCTTCTTTGCATTCGATAAAAAGAAATTGTTCCTCCCCGCCCGGACAGTTTTTGTAAATGTTGGACATTGATGTGGTAACGTTATTCATTTTTTCCGGGGTAAGTTCCGATTGAAGCCTTTTGAGCGCCTCATCGCGCCATGACGGGCCTAAATAAGCGTGCAGATCTGACATATGGACTCCTCCTGTCTGTCTTGTTTGTTGGCTGGCATGGGCATGCCGGCCGGATCAATTTTGTTTACAGACTACGTATCCTCTTCAAGACGGATTAATAACGAATATCTTTCGCTCGCGGAAACTATAGGAGCAAAAGAGATGTATGTCAACACCGTAAAAAACACAGCGGAATGGTATCAAATTAACAGGCGAAACTGGATGTCGGCACTAGTGCCCTCGTGTGACCTTCAGGTCATCAGGGTATCCGCGGTAATGACAATACAATAAAAGTATTGGAAGCATCTATCTGGCCGTGCTTTGCGACTTATTTCAGCCTTCAGCCTTCGGCATTAAGCCTAAGCCTTTTTCGTACTCATTAATCAGATGCTTTTTCGAAATACCAATCTCAATGATATCCCACGGAAGAAACTCGTCCAAGTCTTTTTGACGATAGACGTAGAAGTCGGGAGTTAGGTTGACTTCCTTGAGCGCCTTCATCCAGTTGCCGTTGAGTCGATGGACGGCCAGAAGAATATCGCCCACGCGCCGATCGCCCAGCGACAGGAGCGCCTGAACGTAGTTCCATTTTGGCACATCGGCAATGACATTGATCTGTTTGTCCTGGCGGAATGCATTGACAATTTTTTTAATTTTTTTCCCCGCATCCTGAACATCCGCCAAAGCGCACCATTGTAGCGGCGTACGGGGCTTGGGAATAAATTGATTGATGCTCAGCGTGATGCGCCGAAATTTTCGTTTGCCTTCCGTGTGGCAAAACGCCGTATGCTGTATTTTTTGGGCCAGATCAATGATGGCGGCAATGTCCCCATCTTCCTCTGTCGGCAACCCCACCATAAAGTATAATCGCAGATTGGATATTTCCTTTTCAATGAACATCCGGGTAGCGCACAAAATATCGTCCTCGGTAATCCCTTTGCGCAACAGATCGCGAAGCCTTTGGCTTCCCGCCTCGGGCGCAAGCGCGACTGTCTCGATGCCACTCGCCTTGACAATGTCCACTATTTTTTCGTCGATCTGATCCACACGCAAAGAGCCGATACCCGCCTGCGCATTGTGGTCAACAATGTACTGACAAATTTTCACCAGATCGGGATGGTCGGAAACCGCCGTGCCAACCAGGCCGATTTTATTTTTCATCATCAAACCACGATCAATGGCCAAGATGATTTTTTCATGGCTGCGGAAGCGCGGCGGTGCATAAACGTAGCCTGCCGCACAAAACCGGCAGAGGTGCGGACAGCCGCGATTGACTTCCACCAGAAACATCTCCGACATTTCCGAATCGGCGCTGCTGACGACTTCGGTTGTGCAAAAGGCATTAATGTTTTTTATGGGGGAAACCTGAATTCTCCTGGGTAATCCCTCTTCCTGCGGCACAATATCCTGAATTTTCCCGTCGGGAAAATAAAGCGGTGCGTAAAGGGAAGGAACGTAAAGTCCCGGTATTTGTTTTTGCAATGCGCTGAGCAGGGTTTTGCGGTCAAGCCCGCGACGGACGGCATCCGCAAACACATGTGCGAACTGCGGCAGAATTTCTTCCGCTTCGCCCAAAATAAAGACGTCAAAAAAATCTGCCAGCGGTTCAGGATTCAACGTGAGCGCAATGCCGCCGCCGATCACCAACGGATTCCTGCTCGTGCGGTCTTCTGCCTTGAGCGGAATGCCGCCCAGGTCCAGTATCTTTAGGATGGACGGATAATCGTTTTCAAAAGAAACGGAAAAAGCCAGAATGTCAAAATCACGGATGGGCCTTTGGTTTTCCAGGCTGATCGTTTCCACCACGCCGGCGACGAATTCGGCGTCGTCACCGGCGGGCAGAAACACTCTTTCACAAAGAAAGGAAGGGGTCTCATTAATGATCTTATAAACAGTCTGGAACCCGAGATTGGCCATGCCGATCCGGTAAACGTTGGGATAGGCCAGGCAAACCGTATGGCAGGTTCCCCAGACTTTTTTTACAAAGCCCTGCTCACGGGCTAAAAGGGTTTCGTATTTCTTTTTCTGTTTCCAGTTCATGCGTTTCTCATGGCCTCTGTTTCTTCGTCTTTAGTCAGAAGACCACGAACAGACTTCTAATCCGCCTGCCGGCGAAGAAACGTGGGAATTTCGATATCGACGTTTTCACTTTCATCGTTGATGCCCATCGTCAGTACATTGGCCTGGTCGCGTGATTTTTCTTTGCGCAGGAAAGCGGGCGTCGATAAATCTTCTTTCCGAAAGCCACCCAGATGAGCCACATTGGACGGCGTCTGTTTTTTCTTCATCGCGTCTTCAAAACCAGTCGCAATCACGGTAATTCTTATTTCATCCTTCATGGTCTCATCAATGACCGTACCGAAAATAATATTTGCGTCTTCATGCGCTTCGGACTGAATCAGAGACGAGGCTTCATTGATTTCATACAGGCTCATATCCGATCCGCCGGTGATGCTGAGCAGAATGCCCCGCGCGCCCTGAATAGTATTGTCTTCCAGAAGCGGCGAGGAAATCGCCCGTTGCGCGGCCTCAATAGCGCGGTTCTCGCCGCTGGCCGTGCCGGTACCCATCAGCGCCATGCCCATATTGCACATGATATTTTTCACATCGGCAAAATCGAGATTGATCAGCCCCGGAACTACAATCAGATCGGATATGCCTTTGACAGCCTGATACAAAATATCATCCGCTTTTTTGAAAGCGTCCAGAAGCGACAGGCCGCGTCCACCCAGGCTGAGCAGCCGCTGATTGGGAACCACAATCAGGGTATCAACCACGTCGCGCAACTGTATGATGCCTTCCTCGGCCTGTAAATTTCTTTTTTTGCCTTCAAACTGAAAAGGCTTGGTCACCACGGCCACGGTCAGCGCGCCACACTCGCGGGCCACCTGCGCGATCACCGGCGCAGCCCCCGTGCCGGTGCCGCCACCCAGGCCTGCTGTGATAAAAATCATGTCCGCACCTTCCAGATGCCGGCGGATTTCATCGCGGGATTCCAGGGCCGACTGTTTGCCGATGTCTGGATTGGAACCGGCTCCCAAGCCCCGGGTGACTTCCGCTCCGATCTGGATTTTAACGGGCGCGCTCGACGCCCCCAGCGCCTGGGCGTCCGTGTTTGCGATAATGAAATCGACGCCCCGAAGCGAATAGGAAATCATGGTATTGATGGCGTTACCGCCGCCCCCGCCCGCGCCCACTACTTTAATTTTTGCCGAATTTTCGATGCATACTTCCGTTAATTCAAACATGCGCACCCCCTTCTTTGTTTAGAAAAACTCTAAAAACCATTTTTTAATTGTTTTAAAAAATTCACTGAAGACATTACCCGTCTTACGATAGACCGAATCGCCCGACGTGTTTTTGCTTCCGTAGATAATCAAACCGACGCCAACTGCAAAAGCCGGCGAATTGGCAACATCGCTCAACCCGCCGACACCTGTGGGATAGCCGCAGCGCACCGGCATGTCAAAAATCTGCTCCGCCATTTCATTGATGCCGGGCAAAAGCGACGTGCCGCCGGTCAACACGAGTCCCGCCGCCAGCAGATCTTCATAGCCTGAACGGACCATTTCCTTGAGGGCCATGTTGAGAATTTCATCCATGCGGGGCTCCACGATTCTGCCCAGGATCTGACGCGACACCATGCGCGCTTCCCGGCCGCCAACGCTGGGCACTTCAATGGTCTCTTCCTTCGGAATCATCGACGTCAGAGCGCAACCATACTTCAGTTTGATTTTTTCGGCTTCCGCAAAAGGCGTGCGCAAACCGGTAGCGATATCCGATGTCAGGAAGTTGCCGCCCACCGGTAGAGTGGCCGTGTGCTTGATGCTGCCTTCCGCAAAGATGGCGATGCCGGTGGTCGATCCGCCGATATCGATCAAAGCGACGCCCAGATCTTTTTCGTCGGAACTGAGAATGGCCTCGCTGGCCGCCAGCTGCTCCAGAACAACATCATCGATATCCAGACCGACACGGTTGACGGATTTCACTATATTCTGGATGGATGCGGCGGAGCCCGTCACAATATGCACTTTCGCCTCGAGACGCACGCCTGACATCCCCACGGGATCACGGATGCCGTCCTGGCCGTCCACCACATAGTTCTGGGGTAGCGTGTGCAGAATTTCTCGGTCCACAGGAATGGCAACCGCCTTGGACGCTTCAATCGCCCTTTGCAGATCGTCTTCGCCGACTTCCCGACCTTTGACGGCGACAATCCCCAGCGAGTTCTGTCCTTTAATATGAGGGCCGGCGATACCGACGTAAGCGGAATTGATACGGCATCCGGACATGTGTTCGGCATCTTCCACGGCCTTTTTGATCGCCTCGACGGTGCTGTCGATGTTGACCACGCCGCCTTTTCTCAACTCTTTGGCGGGTGTTATCCCCATCCCGATAATGTCAATGCCGGTTTCCGTCACCTCACCGACAATGGTCGCTGTCTTCGTCGTTCCAATATCGATTCCCACCAGAACATTACTCTTTCTCCTCATAGTTTCACCCTTTTCCATAGCCGCCAATTATATTCTGTACTGCGGTCCTTTTTTCTGTTCCTGTGATTTTTCCAGTATGCCTTTACGCTGAACAGTCACTTTGGAAACATCGGCCAGATCAACGAACAAATGACCGTTTTTCATGCCCCGCTTTTCCAGATCGGCCAAGACAATCTGAAGCTGATGGAGCTTACCCGCAAAATTCTCCCGACCCAATTTTAAATGCAATCCTTTGTCCGTCAGGACCGATAAACCGAATACCTCATCAATATGCATTTCGGAAACCGTTCCCAATAACACGTGTTGATCAGAGGCGGATAGGGTATCCAGGAGTTTCAGCGCCTCGGCAAGTAAAGCGGATTGCGCTTTGGCCTGAATGTTCACACCGGTTATGATGGCCAGATCGACATCATCGCCTTTAGATAATTTTTTAAAGGCAAAGCCTTCCCCATCCATCAGATAAAAATTCCCGGCCTGTTTGACCAGGGCAATCGGCGTCCGCTCGCGCACATCAAGTACTAGACGATTCGGCAGTTCCCGGCCGACGTAAACATTCTTGACCCAGGGATTGGCGGATATTCTCCGGGCTATGGCGTCCGTGCTCACAGATAGAATATTCGCACGCGGCAAAATTTTCGCCATCGCCAGAATGTCTTTTTCCGTTAGTTCTTTCACCCCGCGCACGGATACTTCTTTGACTTCCAGATAAGAAGCGCTCAAAAGCGCGCTGTAAGCATAGATAAACAAGACACTGAGAACGGCTGCGGCGATAAGCAGACTTAGAGCACCTAATGATTCGCCCAATGCCCCGATCAGACGCCGGCGAAGCCGGTTTTTTTGGGCTTCCAGATTGACTTTTATTTTTCCGTTCACAAGTTCTCTCCGACAATAACTATTTCCGTTTCCAGTTTGACGCCTTTTTCTTTCTCGGCCTTCTCCTTAATAAACGTGATCAGCGTGATCATGTCCGAGGCGGTGCCCTGGCCTTTATTCACGATGAAATTGGCGTGTTTCTTCGATACCTGGACATCGCCGCGCCGTACGCCTTTCAACCCCAATTCCTCAATCAGACGACCGGCCGGCATTCCCGGCAAATTCTTAAAAACCGACCCGGCATTGGGATACTGCAGCGGATGCTTTTCCTGACGCCATTTCATAATTTCGGCCATCCGCTCGCGAATTTGCACCCCATCACCCTTTTGCAAATTGAAGCGCACCCCACAAATGATGACATCCGCGGGTAGATTGGATTGGCGATAGGCAAACGCGATCTCGTCGCGCTGCAATATTTTCTTTTTCCCCTGACCGTCCATCACCGATACGGTGGAGATGACATCTTTTATTTCCGTTCCATACGCTCCGGCGTTCATCCAGACGGCACCGCCGACACTGCCGGGAATCCCCGTGCAAAACTCCAGACCGGTCAATTCTTGGGCGGCCGCAAGCATTACGACCTTTGCCAGTGTCGCGCCTGCCTGCGCGTCGATAAAATATTGTCCATTTTCCTGGGCCCCATAGATCGCCTGATCCAGTCCGCGCATCCATAACAGAACACCGCGGTATCCACCGTCGCGCACGAGAATATTCGTTAGATTTCCGACCGGCAAAAATGGAATATCTTTTGCCCTCAGCCTTTGCACGACTTCGCCTAGCTGATCTTCGTTTTCGGTCATCACCAGCGCATCAACCTTGCCACCCAGTTTCAGCGACGCATGACGCGACATCGGTTCGTCAAACCATATTTTGCCGACGTTCAAACCGTCCAAGGCATTCTGTATGGCCTGCCCATCCGTCATTATTTCTTCTCTCCCTTTTTCTCCAGTTGCTCCAGAAACGCCTCGCCGATCTTATACACACTGCCTGCGCCCAGCGTGATGACCGCATCACCGGGTTCTGCAATCGCCTGCAGAAAATCGAGCGTGTTTTGCGCTTGACCGATGTATTCCACACGCGGGTGGCCACTTTCCTTAATCGCCGCCCAGAGGGCTGCGGAATTAATGCCGGGTATCGGCGCTTCCGATGCGGGATAAATGTCGTTGAGCACCAACACATCCGCGTCGCCAAACGACCGGGTGAATTCATCAAAGAGCGCCCTGGTGCGCGTATAGCGGTGAGGCTGGAAAACCACAATCAGCCGGCCCTTCCACATTTGCCTGGCCGCGCTAAGCGTCGCCACAATTTCCGTCGGGTGATGTCCGTAATCATCCACGACCGTGATCCCGCCTGCCGTGCCCTTGATCTCCAGACGGCGCTGCACACCAGAAAAAACGAAGAGACCTTTGCGGATTGTGGCTATATCCAGCCCCAGCTCGCGTCCCACGGCCACGGCCGCCATCGAGTTATAGACATTGAAAAGACCCGGGACGGTCAATTCAACGTCGCCCAAACTTTCTCCTCGATAAGACAGTTGATATAGTGTCTTCGTTTCCAAAAAACGGATATCGCGGGCGCAATAATCCGCGGGCAGCTCAATCCCATAAGTAATGACACGGCGCTTGATCGATCCGGCAATTTCGCGCACATGCTCATTGTCATTGCACAGCACGACGCAACCATAGAAAGGAACAATATTGGCAAACTTTAAAAAGGCCGCCTTAATTTCTTCAATGCCCGGATAATAATCCAGGTGTTCGCGGTCGATATTAGTAACGACGGCAATGGTGGGCGACAACTTCAAGAACGAGCCGTCGCTTTCGTCCGCTTCCGCAACGATGATATCGCCGTCGCCCAACCGGGCGTTGGAGCCGATGCTCGCCAATTTGCCGCCGATCACCATGGTGGGATCCAGACCGCCCTCAGCCAAAATGGTCGAGACCATGGAGGTCGTGGTCGTTTTGCCGTGGCTGCCGGAAACGGCGACGGAAAATTTCATTTTCAGAAGTTCCGCCAGCATTTCCGCGCGAGGGATCACCGGAATATTTTTACGATGCGCTTCAATCACCTCCGGATTGTCCGTTTTCACGGCGGTGGACGTCACCACCACATCCGCGCTGCCGATATTTTCCGCCGCGTGCCCATGCGCCACCTGCGCACCCAATCGTTGCAGGCGCAGCGTCGTATCGTTGATCTGAACGTCCGAACCGCTGATGCCGTAACCGAGATTCAGCAGCACTTCAGCGATACCGCTCATACCGATGCCGCCAATGCCGACAAAATGGATGCACTTGACTTTGCGCTGCATAAACCCTATTTCTCGATCTTTTCCCATATTAATTTATTTCCTCGTTTTTACTTTACTGCTTGTTCTTCGTCACTAATTGCATGCAGGCATCGACAATTCTTGCGGCGGCATCGGGCCTGCCCAACTTTTTTGATTTTATTTCCATATCCCGTAATTTTTGATCGTCTCCCAGTAAGTTCTCCACAAGCGAAAATAGTTTTTCAGCGGTGAGTTCGCTCTCCCGAATCATTGCCGCGGCGCCGGCTTCGACCATCGCCTGTGCGTTCAGAGTTTGATGATCATTAGCCGCCCATGGAAAGGGAATCAGAATAGAGGCTTTTCCCGCTGCCGTAATTTCCGAAAGCGACGTCGCGCCGGCGCGGCAGATGATCAGATCGGAGGCCGCGTAGGCGGGGACCATGTCCACAATAAACGAACTGACCTGAGCCTCGATGTCATACTGACTATAAGCCTGTCTCGTCACCGCCAGATCACGCTCACCTGTCTGATGGACAACGCTGACTCTATCTTTCATCTTCTGCATCAGCGGCAACATGGCCACCACCGTTTTATTAATGGCCGTCGCTCCCTGCGATCCGCCGAAAATGAGAATCTGTCGACCTGCCTTCTTTCCTCTTGTCTGACTCAGACCTTGGGCTATCGCCGCCCGAACCGGATTGCCCGTAACGGAAACTTTTTGGGCCGCAAACAGGTTTTTACTTTGCTCATAGGTCAGAAATATTTTGTGAACAAATTTTCCTAAAATGCGGTTGGTATTTCCCGCCCGGGCATTTTGTTCGGCGATAGCGGTGGGAATACCCATCAGATACGCGGCCATTACGGCGGGACCGGAAGCGTAGCCACCGACCCCGACAACGACGTCCGGTTGAAAGTCCCTAAGGATTCGTCCGGACTGCCACATGCTGTTCGGTATCGCCCACAAGCTTTTCATCAACACCGTTAACCCTCTTCCTTTCAAACCTTCCACATCAATTTCCGAAAGCGTATAACCCCATTGCTTAAGCAGTCTGTGTTCAATCCCTTTTTTCGTGCCGATAAAAATCACACGGCTTTGAGGATCGCGTTTTAAAAACTCCTCCGCAACGGCAATGCCAGGAAATAAATGACCGCCTGTTCCTCCTCCCGCAATAACGATGCGCATGGTTTTTATCCTTTCGCCGCTTAGGTCCGCTGCGTGGAAATATTCAACAAGATCCCCACCACCAGCATACTCATGACAAACGACGTGCCGCCGTAACTTAAGAAAGGCAGCGCCAACCCTTTTAGCGGGATCAATCCCATCACACCGGCGATATTAATGAATGCCTGCATGGTGATCAGCATCGTAAGGCCTGCGGCCAACAATGTTCCGAAAAGATCCGGTGCACGAAAGGCAATCATAAAGCCGCGCAGCAGGAAGAAAATAAACATAACAATAACAACCGTCACACCGATAAAACCGCTTTCCTCCGCGATGACCGCCAGAATAAAATCCGTGTGCGGTTCTGGCAGATAAAATAATTTTTGCATGCCGTCGCCAATGCCCTGGCCCGTCACACCGCCCGATCCGAAGGAAATCAAGGACTGGATGAGCTGAAAGCCTGTATTGTCCGCGTCTTTCCATGGATCAAGAAAAGCCGTCAGGCGCGCCATCCGGTAACCCTTGTGCATGATCAGCCAGATTCCTACGGGGATAAAGGCCGCACCGAGAAACATCAAATGGGTGATCCGGGAACCGGCCAAAGACAGCATCAAAAGCAGAATCGACATGATAATGACGACGGTGCCGAAATCCGGCTGGAGTATGATTAAACCCATGATGACTGTTGTCACCGACAAGGGAATCAGAACACCCCGACTGAATTTTTTGAGATGGTGCACCTTTCGTGTCAGAAGATGCGCCAGAAAAATCACCATCGCCACCTTGACCAGTTCAGTCACCTGAAACGAAAACACGCCCATATTGAGCCAGCGGGTCGCGCCGCCCCTTCTAATGCCGACATACGGAATGAAAAGCAGCAGCAGTAAAACAACGGAGACAATCACGCCGGGATAAGCCACTTTCTTCAATTGTTCGTAAGGGATCTTGGTCATCGCGATCATGATGATCAAACCGACAAAAACAAAAAACAAATGTTTCTTAAGAAAAAATTGTCCGTCTTTGAACTTTTCCAGAGCCAGGATGGAACTCGACGAATAAATCATCGCGGTGCCTACCGTCACCAGAATCAAGGTGACCAGCAGCAATATTATATCCGGTGTGTTGGTTTCTTTTTTTACAACAGCTTCCATTTATAGATTCCTGACCACTTCCTTAAAGTAATTTCCCCGTTCCTTATAATTGGCAAACTCATCAAAACTTGCGCATCCCGGCGACAACAGCACAATATCTCCGGGCAAAGCATCGCGATAAGCGTGTTCGACGGCCGCTTGGAGCGTCGGCTCTTTGCTCGTCGGCGCCATATTGCCCAACTGCGGCAAAATGCTGTCGCGCGCCTCGCCAAACAAGACGACCTGTTTTGTTTTTGATGGCAAAAGCGATTGCAGCGCATCAAAATTCCCATCTTTATCCCGTCCGCCCAAAAGCAAAATGACCGGCGTGGAAAAGGTCTGAAGCGCGCGGACAACGGCATCCACATTGGTTCCCTTGGAATCATCGTAAAATTTAACCGAATTCTTTTCTCCGGTAAATTCGATGCGATGCGGCAAGCCGCGAAAAAGGGATACGGTCTCAATAATACTCTCCGATGAACAGCCGCAGAAACGCGCCGTCACCACAGCCGCCATGACGTTTTCCACGTTATGCAAACCGGGAAGAGAAATCATGCTCAAAGGATAACGCTCTTCAGTACCGTCCGGTTTGCTGTAAACGATCGCATCATTCTGTAAGGATATTCCCGGACGAAGCGATCGACGTGAACTGAACCGGACCACCTGCCCCCGACTCGACGCGGCCAGCCCTTCCTGTGTTTCATCTTCAGCATTCAGAATCGCCAGGTCGCTTTCCTGTTGATGTTCAAAGATACTGGCCTTGACACGCCGGTACTCTTCAAACGATCCGTGATAATTAACATGATCACAGGTAATATTGAGCAGCATGGCGGCATGCGGGCGAAATCTTTTTATCCACTGAAGCTGGAAACTGCTGATTTCGGCGACAACGAAATCATCGGCCTGCGGAGATGCGGCATATTCAATTAGAGGATTCCCAATGTTCCCGCCGACAAATACTTTCTTCCCAGCATGCGCCAGAATCTTGCCCAGCAGGGTGGTTGTGGTGGTTTTGCCATTGGTGCCCGTCACGGCAATGATCGGCACTTTGATAAAACGGTAGGCCAGTTCAATCTCACTGATAATCGGAATATTTCTTTTTTGCGCGGCCGCTAAAATATCATTGTATGGGGGAATCCCCGGCGAAGGTACCACCAGATCAACGCCGTCGAGCGCTGTCACGTCATAGCTGCCGACGGTAAGCCACGATTGGAAGGCCAGTTGTTCAAACGCTTCTCCCCACTGGCGCTGCGGTTTTTCATCGACGACCACAACGGTCGCGCCGAGGCCTCCGAGAAACGCCGCAGTCGCAACGCCCGTTTTACCCATGCCGACAACGATTATTTTCTTTCCTGTAAATTTCATGATTCCTCTAACGCAATTTCAAGGTGCTCATCGCCACAAGCGCCAACAGTATCGAGATGATCCAGAACCGGACAATCACCTTCGGTTCCGCCCAGCCCTTGAGTTCAAAATGATGATGGATCGGCGCCATCCGGAAAATCCGTTTGCCGCCCGTCAGTTTGAAATAGCCGACCTGAAAAATGACGGAAAAAGTTTCCATCACAAAAACACCGCCGACAATCGCCAGCAAAATTTCCTGTTTGGTGATGATGGCTACCGTTCCCAGCGCTCCGCCCATCGACAGCGATCCGACATCACCCATGAATATTTCCGCCGGATAGGCATTAAACCACAGAAAGCCGATCGCTGCGCCCATCAGCGCCCCGCAGAACACGGACAACTCCCCGGCGCCGGGGACATAAGGAATTTGCAGATAATGCGCCACTTTCACGTTACCGACAAAATAGGCAAACAGTAAATACGTCGCAAAACAGATGCCCGCCGGACCAGTCGCCAGGCCGTCGAGGCCGTCCGTCAGATTCACGGCATTGGCCGCGCCTACGATAATAAAAACGCAAAGCAGAATGTATCCCCAGCCCAGATTGGGTAAAACGGTCTTAAAAAAGGGAATCGTCACCTGCGAGTTAAATCCCGGTTTAAAATATAAAATAACGCCGACAAACAAGGCGATCATAATTTCCGCGGCGAGCCTTGTTTTCCCAGAGACGCCGTGGGAGCTTTTGCCGGCCAGTTTCCGGTAATCATCCAAAAAGCCTATCAAACCAAACCCGACTGTCACCAGCAGAACCAGCCAGATATAGCCAACAGCAAGATTGGCCCACAACAGTGTGGAGATGACCACCGCAAAGATGATGAGGATACCCCCCATCGTGGGCGTTCCTTTCTTCACCAGGTGAGTTTTCGGTCCGTCTTCACGTATCTGCTGGTCAATTTGCAGGCTTTGCAGCTTGAAAATCAGCCAGCGTCCCAGGACCAAGCAAATCAGCAATGCCGTGATCGAAGCGAAAATCGTCCGAAACGTGATGTAACGAAACACGTTGAAGGATGAAAACATCGTATGCAAAGGATATAAAAATTCGTAAATCACTTTTGTTCTCCCCCTTAATGCGCGACCGTCCTGCCTTCGGTTTTTCCAGCGCCGAAATCCTCGCAGATTCTCGCCACAATTCTGTCCATCTTCATCCGGCGGGATCCTTTGACTAAAATCCAATCGCCTTTGCGTAACTGCCTTTTTAAAAAAGCGATCTTTTCTTCCACGTCATTCAGATACGTGATCTGCTCCTGGGGCAATCCACCTTCCCGTGCGCCCGCCGCCGTCACGTCCGCAAAATCTCCCTGAAGAAAAACAGCCGTCACCCCGATGGTTGCAAGCAGCATCCCGACCCTGCGATGCATCTCCGGTGCGGCTTCGCCCAATTCCAGCATATCGCCTAAAAACACGAATGCGTTGTGCCCATTCTTTAAATCCTTCAGGGTCAGCAGGGCTTCCCGCACGGACGCGGGATTAGCATTGTAGGCATCATTGATCAAATACGCGCCGTTTTGCAGTTTGATAATCTCCATGCGTCCGCCCACCGCATGAAACAAAGTCAGGCCCCGCTGAATCGATTCGACACTGATGCCGCAGGCGACGGCCGTCGCGGCGGCGGCTATCGCGTTATAGATATTGTGAATGCCGACAACTTTCATGTCCACCTTATGCGCCCGGCCACCTATAAGCAGGTTGAAGCTCGTTCCCCGGGCGCCATTTTTTCTAATGTCGTTCACACCAACATCGGCGGCAGCGCTCATGCTAAACGTGACGCGGCGTCCGAACCATCGTTCGGACGCTTTACAAACCGCTTCGTCATCAAGATTAACAACCACAATGCCTGATGGAATCATATTAAAAAATAAATCGCCTTTTTCCTCACGCACAATATCAATCGAACCGAACCCCGCCAGATGCGCGGGACCGACATTGGTAATGAGCCCGATGTCCGGCGCGGCAATTTGCGTCAGCCTTTTGATTTCGCCGCGCGTGTTGGTTCCCATTTCCAGGACAACGATTTCGTGCTGATCAGTCATGCGGAAGATGGTTTGCGGCAATCCAATCAGATTATTTAAATTCCCTTCTGTCTTGAGAACTTTTCTTTCCTCTCCCAGAATACAAGACAGCATTTCCTTGGTAGTCGTCTTGCCCGAAGAACCGGTTAGACCGATCACGGGAATGGAAAAACGTTGGCGGTAAGCGTGTGCGAGATCACCCAGCGACCGCAGGGTATCATTTACTTCAATAACGCAGGCCAGCGCCTTGCTCTTTTCCAAATTGATCTTGCGGGCGTCGGCAACAATAACGCAAGACGCGCCGTCGCCTGCGGCCTTCTGTACAAAGGCATGGCCGTCAAAATTCTCTCCCGTGAGGGCGATAAAAAGGTTGCCTTTGGAAATGTGTCTGGAATCTGTGGAAACACCGTAAACGTTGGTTTCCTTATTTCCGGCGATCAAGCGTCCGCCGGTCGCGGTAAGGACATCGCTCATGGAAAACACCGGGGGCATATATTCCGAAGGCTCCGGGAATTTCTCTTGCAGGGCTTGCGCTGCGATCACGCGGTCGTCAAACGGTATTTTCTTTGTTCCCAGAATCTGATAATCTTCATGGCCTTTCCCGGCTATCAAAACAATATCCTCAGCGCCGGCCAATTTTATCGCGGCAAGAATAGCGGCCTTCCGGTCGGCAATCACCGTATAGGTGTGTATGTCATCAATAAACATGAGATGTTCCGGCGGTACTTTTCTTATTTTTCTCTGGTCGATCCCCGCCTCGATTTCACCGATAATTGACAGCGGCTCTTCGCGCCGTGGATTATCGGAGGTTACAATCGTCAAATCGCTGTAGTGCGTTGCTGATTCGCCCATCAACGGCCTCTTAGCGCGGTCTCGATCACCGCCGCAGCCAAAAACAGTCAATACTCTTTTTTGCTTCAGTTTATCTAAGTTTTGCAGCACCTGTTTTAAGGCATCCGGCTTGTGGGCGTAATCGACAAAGACATGAATACCAGCTGATGATTCCACTTTTTCAAGACGCCCCGGCACACAGGGTAAATTTTTGATCCCGGCCTCGATGAAGGCAGGTGTCACGCGCAAAACAGACGCGGCGGCGGTGGCAGCCAGGATGTTGGACAGATTGAATCGACCGATGAGCCCGGAGGCCACGGCTATTGTCTTTCCGGCAAGGTGGATCTCAGCCCGGATGCCGTTGAGCGTTATCTCCTCACGCTCAACCGTCATTCCGGTATTTCTTCCCATGCCATAGGCCAACGCGGGTCTCCGAACCTCGCTAAGCAGTCTTTGTCCCCATGGATCGTCGGCGTTGATAATCATTTTTGTGGGACCGACTTTTTTGCTTTGCGGTAAAAGCTCAGTGAAAAATCTTTTTTTGGCCCGGAAATAATCTTCCATATCTTTATGGTAATCCAAATGCTCCGGACTGAGATTGGTGAAGATACCCAGATCAAAATCGCAATCATCAACTCTTCTTAAATCCAGCGCGTGCGACGACACTTCGGCGATCACATGCGTCACGCCGGACCTAACCATCTCGCTCAGGATTTTTTGCATTTCGTAAGATTCCGGCGTGGTGTTCGGTGCCGGCAATATTTTACCGTTGTATCGGTAATTGACCGTCCCTAAAACGCCGCAGCGAAAACCGGCGATAGTCAGGATCGATTCCAGCAGATAGGATACGGTAGTCTTCCCGCTGGTCCCCGTAATGCCGATGAGGGTCAGTTGGGAAGACGGATCACCGAAATAATTTTTCGCGAGCAATCCTAACGCGCGGCGGCTGTCGGACACTTTGATGGCGATGATTCCGTCAGGCACGTTAATGTCTTTTTGATGAATAATAAAACGCGCCCCGCGCTCAAGTGCCTGACTGATAAAATCATGACCGTCATGGGCCAGTCCCGGGATCGCGACAAACAGTGAGCTTTGTTCGCATTGATCCGCAGCGTAACAGACCGATGACACGTCGCCTGTTTGATCTGCCTTATTCCCGATCATATTAACGCCTTGGAGTAATTGCCGCAGTTCCATCATACCTCAGTTTTTCATCGCAAAGACAATTTTACACAATCGTTCATCGCCTAAGACTGATCCGGGTTCCGTGGACTGGCTCACAGCCCAGCCGCTACCGGATACCTGTACTTCAATCGATCTGGATTTCGCCATTTTCAATGCCTCCCGAATGGTCAAACCCTTAAAGTCCGGCATGCGCGAGTCATCATCCATCTCATCTGCCATCACGTCCTCAACCAGGGATTTGTCCGCTGTAACCAATTGCAGACTGTTTGCCTTTTGAGGCTCGAACACCGGCGTTTCCCGAATGTTCGTCTTAAAACAATTAAGAATCTGATCGCCGATACTTTTAAAAACCGGCGCGGCGGCCACACCGCCCCACTTGTCGCGCTTCGGTTCATCGAGAATCACCAAAATTACCACCTGCGGATTGTCGGAGGGGAAGAATCCGATAAACGAGGTACGCACCTTTTCTGATGAATAAACGCCACGTGCAAAATCAAATTTTTGCGCGGTCCCGGTTTTGCCGGCAACTTCCACATTGATAATATGAGCTCTTTTGCCGGTACCGTCCTCAGCGCCGACCACCTCGGTCAGCATGGCGGTCATACGTTTTGCCGTATCGGGAGAAACGACCTGGCGCACGGTTTCCGGAGCATACATTTTAACCGGGTTGTTATTTTTATCCGTAAGCCCTCGTACAATGTAGGGTTTCATCAAAACCCCGTTATTGGCTATCGCCGACATGGCGGAAATAAGCTGAAGAGCCGTAACCGAAATACCCTGACCGAAACCGATGTTTGCCGTGTCCACTTTGGTCCAATTCTTCACAGGCCTTAAAACGCCTGCAGCTTCACCGGATAAATCAATTCCTGTTTTCGATCCAAAACCAAAATTTTTGATATAGGAATAAAACTTTTCTCGGCCGAGCTTTTCCGCGATTTTCGCGGAGCCGATATTGCTGGAGTACTTCAGAATGTCCCTCACAGCAAGATAGCCGTGACGTTTCCGGTTGGCTTCCCGAATCACCCGATTGGCAACGGTATAATAGCCATTTTCACAATAGAAGCGGTCCGATTCTTTGACAACTTTTTCTTCCAGGGCACTGGCGACTAAAAAGGGTTTAAACGTTGAACCGGGATCGAAGGAGTCTGTAATCGCTCGGTTTCGCCAGGCCTCCGACGTCAGCCCCTTGACATTGTTAGGATTGAATCCTTTCTCATTGGCCATGGCCAGAATCTCACCTGTTTTCGGATCCATGACGATCGCAATTCCGCCTTTTGCTCCTTTATCCAGCACAGCTTCTTTCAGATGCGTTTCCACCAGATACTGGATGCGGCTGTCAATAGTTAGAACCAGATTGGCGCTCTCACCTTTGGGAGAAGTATTCCGTTCAACATGCAGGAAAAGTTTTTTTCCTTTAGCATCCCTTGCCCAGCTCAGTTTTTCCGGCGTTCCTTTTAAATGCGCATCATATTTCTTTTCGAGTCCTTCTATACCCTCAGCGTCAAAACCGGAAAATCCGATTAAATGAGCTGCCAGCGGACCGTTCGGATAAAATCGTTTCGGCTCTTTGATCAGAAACACACCTTCAATATCCGCAGCTTCCACTTGCGCCGCCTGCTGCTGAGAAATTTTCCTGGCCAGCCAGCAGAAACTCTTCGGTTCGGAAATTCTTTTAAAGACGGCGGATGAATCAAGATTCAGAATAGTCGCTATCTGGCGGGACACTTTCGCCTGATCGGTAATCCTGGTCGGGTCCGCGCACACGGAGTCCGCCAATACCGACATGGCCAGTTTCTCACCGTTGCGGTCATAAATCATGCCTCTTTCGGAATGAATCGGTAGCGTAGTGATATGCTGTCGTTGAGCCAACTTTTTTAATTTCTCGCCGGATAAAACCTGCAATTGAAAGGCACGGGACAATAAAGCAATAAACAAAATCAAAAAAATTGCCAGAATGCTGGTCAGCCGGAACTTCAGCCATTTTTTTGAGTCTGCCGCCATACTCACTTCCCCGTTTGTTTTAAAACAATCACCTGCTCCGCAGCGGGATAGGACATCTGCATCTTATTTCTGGCAATATCTTCAATTCTCTGCGGCGCTTTGAGCATTGCTAATTCCAGCTTCAGTCTCTTTTGTTCTTCCAGTAAATTTTCTTTGACATTTAACGCTGCGGCAATACCATATTCCATCTTGGTCATGCGGATGTGCGAACCGACATAAATCACTGCGACAAACATCAAGACAAGAGCCACCACAATAAAGGTAGGATACTTCACGCCGAAAGAGGCGGTGGTAGCTTCTTTGATTTGTCGGCTCTGTGGAATGGCCTGTGTTCCTGCAGTCTGCGCCATTTTAAATCCTCTCTGCCACACGCAACTTTGCGCTACGGGCACGCGGGTTTAGCTGAGTTTCGCTTATGGAAGGCACCACCGCTTTACGCGTCAAAATTTTCAGGACGGCTTTTTTTTGACAAACGCAGTAAGGAATATCTTTCGGACAAACACAGGTCGCCGCCAGATCGCGAAAGGTATTTTTAACGATCCGGTCCTCCAGCGAGTGAAAGGAAATCACGCAAAGGCGTCCACCGACCGAAAGCGCACCGATGGCGCCTTCTATCGCCGGAACAATACAATCGAGTTCGCGGTTGACGGCAATTCGCAACGCCTGAAAAGTGCGGGTGGCGGGATGAATCTTCTGCCGCTTCATGTGGGCAGGCATGACCGAAGCAATAAGACCGGCCAGCGCCACCGTCGTCTCAATCGGAGAGACTTGTCTTACTCGCGATATCGCCCTGGCGATTCTTGCGGCCATTTTTTCTTCCCCGTATAACCTGATAATTTTTTCCAGTTCAGCTAGCGTGAAATGGTTGACAATATCATAAGCACAAAACCTCAAGTCCTGATCCATTCTCATATCCAGTGGGGCTACCTGGCTGAAACTAAAACCTCTGTGCGCCGTATCCAGTTGATGAGAAGAAACCCCCAAATCCAGAAGCACACCATCAACTTTATCAACCTGCAATTCTTTCAGCACAGAGATCAGATCAACAAAGTTTGCCTTGATTAAAACCTTGCGTAATCCGAACGGCGCCAGCCTCTCTTCGGCAGCCTTGAGGGCATCTGCGTCGCAATCTATTCCGATCAGACGGCCTTGGGTCTGCTCCAGAATGGCGTGGGCATGTCCCGCTCCACCTACCGTTCCGTCCACATAAACACCGGTTTTATTTCCCGTAAGCCACGACAACACTTCCTGAAGCATCACCGGCTCGTGAGTAAAATCGGCGCTCATGGTCATATCCCCAGATCGGCAGCAATATCGTTATCTCTGTCAATTTCGCCACTGGCCATTTTTATTTTTTCTTCAAAACGGTCTTTTGGCCAGATTTCTATGTTTTTCAGCATTCCTGCTAGGATGATATCCTTTTCCAGTTTCGCATATTCGCGCAGTGTCGGGGGAATCAGTACTCGTCCCTGACTATCCAAATTACAGTCCACGGCTCCGGACATAAAAAATCGCTGAAAATCGCGAAACCCCTTGTTCAAGATGGGTTTTTGTGATACTTTTTCTTCAATAATTCGCCATTCAGCAAAGGGAAATACTATTAAATACCCATCCCAATTCGTAATGACCATTCGATTGTCATACTTCTCCGCAAATACGTCGCGGAACTTGGACGGGAAGATTATTCTCCCTTTTTCATCGATGCTGTGATGATATTGGCCACGAAAATCAGACACTCTAATCCCCTCCACAATAAGCCACTTTACTCCACGTGACCGACTATAGAGAGGGAAACTGGCTTTGTCAAGAAAAAAATGAATATTTTTTCTTATCAAATAACTTAAAATAACTAAGAAAACAGGAAATATGAACCGGATGGGACTGCTGATTTGCCGAAAAGTTTTTCCAGAAACCCGGGAATTGATGTTTACTCACTCCCGACTTTGACAGCAAATGCGGTTTTTCTCAAAAAAACATCAATAATATCAATGAAAGTGTCCGTGAGTTTTCAAAAGTGTAGTGAACAAAATAGCCTGTTGATATTGTCACTGGGCAAGGCCGGTGAAGACCGCATGGATGAACTCATCGCTGCCCTCAGTAAACATAAAGAGATTCTCACCCTATTGGAATTGGCAAAAAGTGTTGAAGTAAAAGATACGTATATCCTTGGTCCGTTGTTGGTTTTGGAGCGTTTGTTTGAAAAGAGCGGCATCAATGCTATTTTGAAATCCATCACGGCCAAGCATCCAAAGCTTGAATTCGATTTACGAGGTCTTGTGTTTACCCTGGTTGCCGCCCGCTTTGTGAGACCGGGCTCCAAACTCAAAGTTTTCGAATATTGGCAAAAGCGGTTCTACCCGGAGATGATTACTCAAGATATTGGCCTTCATCAGTTGTATCGCACACTGGACTTGCTGGCAGCCCATAAAGATGAAATTGAAAAAGCGTTGTTTTGGCGCGACCGCGATTTGTTGAGCCCGCAGGTGGATGTGATTTTGTATGATTTGACCACGCTGCGTTTTGAAAGCACGCGGACCGATTTGGGTGAGCTGCGGCAATTTGGTTACAGCAAAGAACGACGCAGCGATTGCACCCAGGTAGTGTTAGGTCTACTGGTCACACCGGAAGGCATCCCGATTGGCTTTGAGGTGTATCCCGGCAATACGTTTGAAGGTAAAACCATCAAGGATATTGTTGCCAAATTACGGGAGAAGTTCAGCATCCGGCGATTTATCTTTGTGGGGGACCGGGGATTATTTTCGAAGCAAAATCTGACGGCACTACGCGGCGAAAACAAAGTAGGCGAGTTTATCGTCGGGATGAAGCTGGCGGTGTTTAAAAAGCGTCATGATGAATTTTACGATATCGGACGGTACCAGTGGATCAACGGCGATCTGGCTGTGTATGAGACAAAACATGAAGAGGATCGTTGTATCATCACGTGGTCTCGATCCAGGGCAGAGCGTGATCGAAAAGCGCGTGAAGATGTTTTGGATAAGATTCGCAAAAAGTTATCAAAAAAGAAGATCACGGCAAAAGAGTTTGTTTCCAATACAACCTATCAACGTTACGTTGTCGGGTTGAACGACAACAAAGAATTTACCCTCAATGAAAAAGCGATTGCGCAAGACGCCATGAGAGACGGCTATTTCGGCGTGGTCACGGATGTCACAGACATGCCTGCGAAAGAGATTGTTGCAAACTACAAGACCTTGTGGATTGTGGAAGATGCGTTTGGCGAGGTCAAAGGGACGCTACGGGCCCGGCCTATTTTTCATTGGACCGATCCGCGCATTGTGGGACATCTGACCTTGTGTTTCATCGCTTACTATTGCGAGGCGCTGATGACCCAAGCGCTTCGTGAAAAAAAATTAATGCTGGGGAGTTCCGCCATCGATTCCGACCTTATCGATCCGCGTCCACTCACCGTGGTTGAGGCCATGAGGGAACTTCAAGCCTTCCTTCCCGGAGTAATGTAACGATGGATGCACTAAAAACCAAATAAATCTTCATATCTCGGAGCATTTTCTCTTGACTCGCCTCTCGTTACATGTTAATTTGCTGTAACGATGATC
>JANYAF010000156.1 GCA_025355175.1 Deltaproteobacteria bacterium
TTTGCCCGTCATCACGGCGGCAGTTTTGTCTTGCGGATAGAAGATACGGACGAATCCCGCAGCGCTCTTGCCTATCAGATCAACCTGATCGATGATTTGAAATGGTTGGGACTTACCTGGGATGAAGGGCCGGAAAAAGACGGCGCTTACAGACCATACAAGCAGAGTGAGCGACTGGGGATATATGCGGATCATCTGAAAAAGCTGATTGCCGCGGATCTCGTGTATCCCTGCTACTGCACAGAGGAAGAACTCGAAGAGGAGCGCCAGGCGCTGATTCTGAGCAAACGCATGCCGCGCTACATGGGCAAATGTCGCAATCTGCACTCTCAGCAGCGCGAGGCGCTTGTTGCGCAGGGCCGGAAACCATCCTACCGTTTTAAAGTGCCGCAGATCCCTATAGAATTTAACGATCTGATTCGCGGGATGATCAAATTTGAAGGTGAATCCATTGGCGATTTTATTATCGTCCGTTCCAACGGTATGCCCGCCTACAATTTCGCGGTGGTGATTGACGATCATCTGATGGCGATGACGCATGTTGTTCGTGGCGAAGATCATCTTTCCAACACAGCCTTGCAGATTATGCTTTATCGGGCTTTCGGGTTTGAACCGCCGGCTTTCGCCCACCATTGCCTGATCCTGGGCAAAGACCACGCCAAGCTCAGCAAGCGTCACGGTTCCGTGTCCGTGGGTGAATTCCGCAAACAGGGATTTTTACCCGAAGCTCTTATCAATTATTTAGGGCTGCTGGGAAGCTCTTTTACCGGTGGGCGGGAAGTTCTCTCGCAGATGGAGATGGTTGAAGCATTTTCACTGGAACGCGCTTCCAGAAGCGGCGCGGTCTTTGATGCAGAAAAGCTCCGCTGGCTCAACGCCATTTATATTAGAAGCCTGGCTACCGATGATTTAATAACGAGGCTTCATCCGTTTTTGCGCGAGTCGGGTTATCAGCTGGAAACACTGGATCCTCAGTGGTTTAAGAATGTGATCGAAACAGTTCAAGATGAATTGACAACACTGGCTGACATTGGCGAACACATCGATTTGTTTTTTGATGACCGTTATGAAATTACGTCTGACGCAAAACAGATTCTTGATGCCGAAAACGCGCGGAAAGTGATCAGGTCTTTTGGCGAATATCTGGAGCACGCTTCAGGTTCGTCGCAGGAAATATATGCCGCGGCGATAAAACACGCCAAAGAAAAATCCGGCGGCAAAGGCAGAAATTTGTTTATGCCTGTCCGGGTAGCTCTCACCGGTAAAGTCAAAGGCCCGGAACTGGATAAGGTCTTTGCAATCCTGGGTAAGGATTCCGCTTGTAAAAGATTGAAGCGTGCGGATCAGTGGATTTCCAAAGACATGGAGGGATAAAAACGCCTATCACCCTGTTTGCCGTTGGTAAATTATTTTTGCTTAGGATGATATTCAGGTACAAGGAAACAGCCCTGTGCTTTTGTCTGGTTTTTTCTGCTTTTGGGGGTTTATGTTTGTCTCCTGCGGTTTGGGCTGCCGATTCATCATCCAAAGATTTAAAGAGATTTCTCGATATCATGGAGCAACAAAACACGCGCTATGGTTGGACAGATATTAAACCCGATAGTATCCCTTGGGAATATCACCGGACATCAAAAAATAATCATCCCCTGATTTTTGCGCTTTTCGGCAAACCGTCAGGCAATTGTATTTTATCTTTAGGCGGGGTGCATGGTGATGAGTTGCCTGCGGTTTATCTTATGTTTAAGCTGGCGAATTATATTAAAGATCATCCCGAAATTGTCCAGGATAAATGTATCGTGATTGCACCGCTCGTGAATCCTGATGGATATTTGGTCCCATCGCCCACAAGAGTTAATGCCGATGGCGTGGACATCAATCGAAATTTCCCCACAAAGCGCTGGTATCCCGATGCCCACCGTCAGTGGTTAACGAAAGGCAAAAAAAATCGGCGTTACTATCCAGGGCCCAAAGCGGGCTCCGAGCGGGAAACATTGTTTCAAATTGCGCTCATCAAAAGATTTAAACCGCAGAAAATTCTGAGCGCTCATTCCCCGCTGAATTTTTTTGATTATGATGGGCCATCGTCCAACCTGAATTCTTTTGAGCAGTGGATGGAAAAAATATCCAGAGAAGCCAATCATCCCCTGAAAAAGTTCGGCTACTATCCCGGTTCCCTGGGAAACTATGCCGGACACGAACGCAATATTTTTACGCTCACGCTGGAGCTGCCCACGTCCGATCCAAAACTGGGCGGCGAGTATTTCCGTAAATTCCAACCCGCATTTCTGAAGTTCATCGAATTACCGGTCATAGGAAAGCCACCTTTTACAAGATTGCTGAAAAGGGATAAGTGATAAATACCTTACTTCAGTTGACCGACATGAGCTACTCACCTTCGGCCAATTGTTCTAACGCTTTGTGATCCAGAATGGTGATTGTACGGCCTGCTGTTGCGAGGATGCCATCATTGGCCATTTTTCTTAGGGCGCGGGAAAGGGCTTCCGGTGTGGCACCCAGAATCTTGGCCAGTTCCCGTTGTGAAATCGTCAGTTCCACAGTAGATTTTTTATCTGCGACATCCTTTGGTAATGAATGGCGCAGGAAAGATGCCAGCCGCCCTGGAATTTCTTTTAAAGCGAGGGATTCGATGAGTGTCATGGAGTCCTTGAGGCGCTGGGATAGGATCTGAATGATGTTGAGCAGGAGCGCCGGCTCTTGTCTGGCTATTGTTTCCATTACTGTGCCGGAAATTAAAAGAACCGAACTTTCCTCAATCGCCATGGCGGAAGCCGGAAAGGACTCCGTTGCAAAGGCTGTACAAAGGCCAAACGGATCTCCCGATCCGAGCAGTTGCAGCGTCTGTTCTTTGCCTTCCGCTGAACTTCTATAGAGTTTTAACTGTCCGGAGACGACCACATAAAATGACCGGATCGAATCGGTCTCGCCAATAACCATCTCACCTTGCTTGAACTTTTTATACGTCGCCTGTGCTGCAAGTAGGCTTACTTTTTCTGGAGAGACTCCCGCAAACAGGCCAATATCCTTTATCTGCTTAGTGATGATATCAATCCTTCCTTCCCGGAGTAATGTAACGATGGATGCACTAAAAACCAAATAAATCTTCAT
>JANYAF010000179.1 GCA_025355175.1 Deltaproteobacteria bacterium
CTTCCGATATCGGCAAAGCGCTTTTGGGCAACAAGGTTTTTCTCATCAATAATCTTTTTTATCACAAAGGTCATGACCGGAAACAGAAGCCTTCCGCAGGCCACGCCATGCGGCACCGGGAACAATCCGCCCAGAGGTCCCGCTATGCCGTGCACTGCGCCAAGCCCTGACTTGCTGAGAGTTATCCCCGAGACCAGCGCCGCATACGACATTTTACTGCGCAGAGATATATCATTGCCGTGATCAAGGCTCAGCGGAAGCAGACTTTCCGATGCTCCTGAGAGCGCCTTTAAGGCCAGCGAATCGAGAGAGGCGTCTGCCTTTGTTGACGTGTATGATTCGATCAATTGCGAAACGGCATCCAGACCGCAGGCGATTGTAAGTAGACGGGGCATTGTCAGTGTCAGTTCGGGATCGATTAAGGCGACATCCGGCATATAGGCATCATGCCGGAGAGATTTTTTATAGCCTTCTTTCCTGTCGCACACGACGGCATTTTTTGTTGCTTCGCTTCCCGTGCCGGCGGTTGTCGGAACGGCAATAAACGGAACTTTTGCGCCGGAGGGTTTTTTTGTTCCGACACCTTCCAGGTAATCTTTAACAGAACCGTTCTCGGTCAGCATGGCTGAAATCGCTTTACCATAGTCGATGACACTGCCGCCGCCGATGGCCACAACGACGTTGACCGGAGCCTTGCGATACTCACCGGCAATGGCATCGATAGTTTCCGTTGCGGGTTCGCCCCGGACGGATACAGCCTTATATTGGAGGCCGGTCTGATTAAGCTGCTTTGCCAGCACATTCCATCGGCCGGACTTTACGAGCGATTCATCGCCGGTAACAATGAGCGCATGACGGCCATACGAGCGTATGATTTCAGGAAGTCCGGAAAATGTACCCGCGCCAAAAAATATTTTGGGCAGGCCGGGAAGATTAAAATCGTTTAACGTTTCCATGCTGGTTTTTCCACCGGTGCGACAACGTTGTGGGCGAAACCCTTACGCGGCTCCGCCATCCAAGGCTCAACGGCATCCCGCCATTTTAAATAATGAGCGGTTTTTCTATGCGCGGCGGCCTCCTCGTCGGACTCATAGGCTTCATACAAAGTAAATGCCGCCGGGTTGTCCCGGTGCTGTAAGACATCAAACCGGAGATTCCCTTTTTCTTTGATCGAATGTTGATGGTTCTCAATGGTTGCTTCAATAAACTGATCAACATTTTCCGATTTAACAACAATATTTACAACAGTAACAATCATGAAAGTCCTCCACCTTTGTTCGTCATTCCGGCGAAAGCCGGAATCCAGTATTTTTTCTCTCTTATGAGAAGAAATACTAAGGAATTATGAAATTCATTATCCTCCTCCTATCTGAAGATTTTTATAACAAATTAATGCCGAACGTCAAAGGGAAAAAGGTTCCTTGTATTTCTCGTCGCAGATGACCCCATGGTGACCTTCAGGTTATTCAGGTTACGAAGTCAGGCGAAGTGACCTTTCGGTTAAATCCAGTTCCAGTATTTCTTTCAAATGAGGAAATAAGCTGTTGTTAATGCTCAGTAAATACCATAATTGCCCACTGTATTTCAAGAATATTTGAAATGACCCTTGCCCTATGGTTTAGAACTTATTATATTGTTATCAAGAGGCAGAATTATGAAAAACAAATATACCCCCATATTAATAATCATCATGGTGTTTGGATTTTTATGGATGTTTTTACTTGCAAAAGTATCGACCGAGCAAGCGCAAAAAGGAAAGATTATGGATAAAAAAACGATGGTGGAAAATGCAAAGAAAAAAATGACTCCGCTTCAATGCGATGTGGCTTTTGGAAATGCCACGGAAGCCCCTTTCCAAAACGAATATTGGGAAAACCACAAAGAAGGAATTTATGTGGATATCGTGTCGGGGGAAGCTCTCTTTAGCTCTTCTGACAAATTCGATTCAGGTTCCGGATGGCCCAGCTTTACCAGACCCATAGAAAAGACAGTCGTCCTTGAAAAACCCGACAATAGTAATTTTATGAAGCGGGTAGAAATAAGAAGCACAAAAGCTGATATTCATCTGGGGCATGTTTTTGACGACGGCCCGGCGCCAAACGGCCGCAGGTACTGTATCAATTCTGCATCATTAAAATTCATCCCGAAGGAAAAAATGTTGGAATCGGGTTATGGTGACTACCTGTATTTATTCGACGCCAAAACAGCCGGAAAAACCGAAACGGCGATCTTTGCCGCCGGTTGTTTCTGGGGTGTCGAGGGGTACTTCAGCCGTGTAAAAGGTGTAATAAAAAGTGAGTCTGGCTATACTGGTGGGACCAGGAAAAACCCCACTTATGAAGAAGTATGTACCGGTAAGACAGGCCATGCCGAATCTGTCCGGATCACTTTTGATCCGAAGGTCGTGAGTTACGAGCATCTGTTGAAACATTTTTGGGAAATACATGATCCTACGAGCCTCAACAAACAGGGCAATGATGCAGGGACTCAGTACCGGTCAGCAATATTTTACACTAATCCTGAACAGGAAAAAGCGGCAAAGGCGTCTTTGGAAAAAATGGCAAAGTCAGGAAAATATTCCAGGAAAATAGTAACGGAGATTTTACCGGAAAAAGAATTTTATCTGGCGGAAGAATACCACCAGGACTATTTGAAGAAGAACCCTCATGGCTACTGCCATATTGATCTGAAAAAAGCAACAAAGGAATGAACAGCAAAAAAAGTTATAGATAACATCTTGTCATTCCCGTCGTGTATGCCCCCACGGTGACCCTATAGTGCCCTTCAGGGTATTCATGTTGTTTAGGTTAAATCCAGTCATTTAAATAAGCTGAATCCGGGATCGGGATCTCGGATGACAAGGATTATTTTCGTACCAATTAATTGAATATATGGATAATTTCAAACAAAATCAAACTTCGACCTCCGCCTCCGCAGGGTTCTTAAACGAAGGATCATTAGAGGCCGATGTCACACGTCGAACAGTCGGCACGTTTATCGCCGTGGTGGTCGCGCATGTTATGGTTGATTTCATGGGTATGAGCGTCTGGCCGGTCTACAAGACACTTGCCGGTTTGGATGTAGCCAAAGCCGGATGGATCGCCACGATCGTCGCCATGAGCGGAACAGCGATGCAACCGCTGTTTGGTTCGATTGCCGACCGATTCGGTGCCCGGTGGATCATTCTGTTGGGTGCGTTGCTGACTTCGTTTGCCTTGTTGCTCGGTCCGCTTGCCGATTATCAGGCAGCGTTGAACCGCCTGTTGCCGACACTGTTTGGCTTGAGCGGCTTTTACCTTGTCGTGTTCATCATCCTTGCAGCCGGCCGGCTCGGACAGGATATGTTCCATCCGGCGGGCGCGGGGCTTGCAGGCAGCTTCTCCTCGCAGCGCGGCTCGATGTTTCTGGCTGTATTTATTGCAGTTGGCAGCATCGGCTTCGGTCTTAGTCAGATCGCTTTTCGCACCGCTTATAACAATCTCGGCCATCACACCGAGATTCTTTTCATTCCGGCGGCAATCTTTTGGGTGTTTGTCTGGACGTGGTGCCGGCCGGTGGAGGTGTTGCGCACCGAGAGAATATCCGTTATCGCTTCGCTTCGATCCCTTCGCCCGGTTGCAGGACAGATTCTGGCATTGTTCCTGATTCTTGCGATCTCCAGCGGTGTGCTCAGCGGGCTGTTCTTCCTCATGCCGGAATTCATCCACGAGAAAGGTTATCCGGCCTGGATCGGACAGGGCGGGGCTTTCGGTCTGCTCATCTTCGGTGCAACGGTGTTCATGATACCGATGGGGCACTTGGCGGACCGTATTGGCAGGCGCCGGACGCTGATTGCAATGACGATCCTGTCGGCCATCAGCTACCATGCAATCGTCCGCCTGACGCTGCCGGTGCCGGCGTTTGTCGTGCTTTGTGTCGTGGGTGGAGCTTTTCTGGGAACAGTGAATCCGCTCGGTGTTGCGTTCGGCCAACGGATTGCCCCACGAGAAAATGTGAGCATCGTATCGGCGATCCTGATGGGCTGGGCGTGGTGTCTCGCCAGTACGGTGCCCAGCATTGCCGGCGAACTCTATACGCATCTGGGTAATAACGCTTCGAAGTCTTTGACGCTTCTTGGATTTGCCAATGTCGTAATGGTGCTGCTGGCTTTCCTGCTGCCTAAAGTTAGTGAGACTCGTTGAGAGCGAACGAAGTGACGCTCGAAACGTTAGTCGAACTATCCCCGAAGCGAAGCGTAGCGGGATAGTGAAAGTGCACTGAAGCTTGCTGGACGAATGTGTTAGGT
>JANYAF010000243.1 GCA_025355175.1 Deltaproteobacteria bacterium
GCTATGAGGCCGCACTGGCTCTCGAAGGCAATGGCTGGAAAAACGTCAAGGTCATGGAAGGCGGCATCATGGCCTGGCCTTATCCGAGGGAGAAATAAACTTAAGGATAGTTTTATGGTCAAAGTATCGGATGAAATAAAAGAAAGTTTAAAAGGCACAAAAATCGCGTATCTTTCGACTGCATCCAAAGACGGCACACCCAACGCAGTGCCGATCGGCGCGTTAAAGTTTCTGGACGACGAGACGCTGCTCATTTCCGATCAATTTTTCAGCAAGACCCTGAAGAATCTTCAGGAGAATCCTAAAATTGCGCTGGCCTGGTGGGGTGAAAAAGGCGGCTTTCAAACCAAGGCCGATATTACCATTCACACCGACGGCGAGATTTTCCGGCAAAACGTCGAGGAGGTCCGCAGCATCAAAGAATCGCTTCATCCCAAATCGGCCATCGTGGGAAAGATTACCGGAGTTTACATCGTCAAAAGCGGACCTGACGCCGGGAAAAAGATTTATTAGACAGTCGGGGCAGAAAGATGACTTGGTCACGCTTTGTGTCGAGAAGATGATTCTATTATATAAGGAGTTGTAAAAATGGCAGATGAAGAAAAGAGTGAAGACCAAATCAAAAAAGAAATGATCGACCTCCTCATGGAAAAGATTACGGGCGGTTATTCCGAAAAAGTCGTGGATTACGGAACCCATCCGCAAAATTACGGAAATATGGAAAAGCCGGACGGCTATGCCAAAATCAAAGGCCCCTGCGGCGATACGATGGAGATGTTCCTCAAAATCCAAAATGACAGGATTGTGGACATTGCCTATACAACGGACGGCTGCATGACATCACATGCCGCGGGTACAGCCGCTACCGTCATGGCGAAGGGAAAAACCGGTGCGGGAATTCCTGAAGATCAGCCAGAGCAGCATCCTGGAGCATTTGGGCGGCATGCCCGAAGATTCGCAACACTGCGCCCTGCTGGCCGCCAATACATTGCATAAGGCCCTGCGCGACTACGCCGTCAGGAAGAAAAGATGAGCCCGTCATGGGCTGTAATCATTGTATAGAAACTGAAATATTCCGTTGGCTTTTTTTCCGGGGAATATGGTATATTACTTTAAATTAAAGCGAACAGTTGACAAAGGAGGTTACAAAATGAAAAATCGTGTTTTGTCCAAACTCCTTTCCCTGATCATATTGGTTCTTTTACTGCCGGTTATCAGCCAGGCAAGGGACCTGCCACCCATTGTTTCCACCAACTGGCTCCAATCAAATCTTAAAAACTCCAAACTCATTATTCTGGATGTCCGCCGCGTCGAAGAATATCGGAAAGGACACATTCCCGGAGCGGTAAACGCTTTCTACGGCTCCTGGGCCTATATGAAAGACGGCTTGTTTGCTTCACTGCCGGAAAAAGATGATCTTGATGAAACAATCGGTTACATGGGCATCGGTTTTGATAAATGGATTGTGGTTACAGGGTGTATGGACACGCCCCGACTTAGTTATCAAAGCGCCCGGGTCGCCTGCACGCTGCAATACGCCGGCATAGTAAATGTCGCTCTGCTGGACGGTGGCATGAACAAGTGGCTGGATGAAAAAAAATCTCTGTCTAAAAAAACTGAACGCCGCAAAGCTAATAATTTCCGGGGAAAATACTCCGGGGAAAAGTTTGCCGACAAGAACTATATCAAGGAACGGATGGGCAAACTCATCTTGCTGGACGTCCGGGAAGCGGAATATTTCTCCGGCGAGAAGAAAATGGATTGCGTCCCCAAAATGGGACGAATCCCCGGAGCCTTTAATCTACCAACGTCATGCGCTTTTAATAAGGATGCTACCTTCAAAAGCAAGGATGAACTTGCCGCTATTGTTGAGGCCGCCGTCGGTAAAGACAAATCCAGTGAGATTGTAACCTATTGCGATACCGGACAGTGTTGTCCGACTTGGACATATCTCTTCGGAGAAGTGCTGGGCTATACTAATGTTCTGATTTACTCTGCAGGTATGCAGGAATGGATGCAGGACACTCAGGCACCTTCGACACGTTGAAACGTGACAGCCTTCGTATTTTTCGTCCCGGAGAAAATAAATCAGGGTTTTTGTGCCCCGCGTTTCGTTAACTAAATTTGTCACAGAATAGCTTACCTCCGGCATTAATCGGTATCAGAATTGGGTAATTATCCTGACAAACGGGGACAACTGATTGATAAGAACTTGCTTTTTGTTGTGTGGAGTATATAAAGTAGGGCAATGTGTGTCAAGAATATTTTACCACTAAATGTAGTGCTTGACACAACTAACCGTACCGGCGGGAAATTGCGTCATTCATCCTTTTGAGCAATA
>JANYAF010000030.1 GCA_025355175.1 Deltaproteobacteria bacterium
CGTTTCACGCTTCACGAGATGAGAGAAGTTATTAATGAAACTTAACAAATAAAGAATAATGGAGATATTGTTATGAGAAGAGTAAGTTGTGGGTTGATGTTTTTGTCGATGTTTTTTTTGTTGTTTACCGGTTGCGCGACCTTTAAACCGGTTGATCTTAATCCGCGGATTAACTCGGGACAATTGGTTCAGAAAACGAACAATTTTGTTGTCCTGTTTGACAAATCCGCTTCCATGAATGATAGGCACGGCAAACCGCGGTTTGAGGGCAATCCAACCCACCTGATCTATGCGAAAGATACGACAGAAAACATGATTGCGACGATGCCGGATATCAGTCTGAACGCAGGACTTCGGACATTCTGGGCGGAAAAGTCTGTTCTTATTTATGGAATGGCGCCACTTGTCAAAGTCGATTATACGAAGAAAATAAACTCCATCGAATTTGTCAATAGTAGGACTGATCTTGCAAAAGCTATTACGGCGGCAGGCGGTGATCTCAGAGGGGCGCCGGGTAATTCGGCTCTTATTATTGTCAGTGATTTCGATATGAGTCCTGTTGTGGGTGACATTAAAAACGTACCGGACATTAGACACGAAGTTGTCATAGACGCCATTTCCAGAGTGAACACAGAATATGGCGATAAACTCTGCGTTTATGCCATTCAGTTAGGCAATACACAAGAGGGGAAAGACTTTTCCGAACAAATTGTGCAGAATGTGGCAGGCGGTTATACCATCAATGCTGATAGACTCGAAAACCCTGCAGTCATGGCCACTTTTGTGGAAAAAGTAATCTCCGGCAACTGCGATCGTTATCAACGGTATGTTGCCAAACCGGTGGAGAAGCTCGTCATCGTCGTCGCGGATGAGCCGATCGTCCAGGAAAAGGTCGTTGCCGCTGTGGCGGCCGACAAGGTCGTTGTTCTTGCTTTTGAGGATATCCATTTTGATTTCGATAAGTCCACCCTCAAACCTGAAGCAAAGGCAATTCTGAAAAGAAATATCCAGATATTGAAGGATAATCCTAAAGCTAAAGTCCGCATTGCAGGATATACTTCTGCTTCCGGCACGCCTGCTTACAACCAGAGTTTGAGCGAAAGAAGAGCCGCCGCCGTTTCGGAATACCTCATTAACGAAGGGATCATCACGCCGAACAGACTGAGCACCATCGGCTATGGCGAAACAGACCCGGCCATGTACGAAGCCGCGCCTAAAGAGCTTTACTCCAAGGCGGCAAAAGCAAACATGAGAGCTCTCTTTCAAATCATCGTGCAGTAGGAAAAACGTATCTCGTGATCCCCCTTGCGGGGGACGCGAGCGTGAAGCGCAAACTGCAAGATACACTTCACAAAGCTAGAACAAGGGGTCTTGCCACCCTTCAGCGGTGGTTGCAACCCCTTGTTCTAGTGATACATCTCACGAGATACGCTTCACGATTCACGAGATACGCCCTCAAGGAGAAGTAACCCATGCGCAATAAGATAGCGCTTGTTCTGGTCATAGCCGCATTCATTGCCGCCTGTGCGGCCAAAGCGCCAAGGCCTGTGGTTTTCCAGACCCCGACAAGACCTATCGATTACACAAAAGAGGTAAAACCAATCTTAGACAAGCGCTGTGCCGTATGCCATTCCTGTTATAATTCCCCTCCTTGCCAGCTCAAGCTAGACTCTTTTGAGGGCGCCGACCGCGGCGCGACGAAAAAGGCTGTTTACAATGGCTCACGCCTGAGATCCATGGATCCCACCCGACTCTTCACAGACGCCCAATCAACCGAAGAGTGGCGAAAGAAAGACTTTTTCAGTGTCACCGAAAGCCTTGCGTCAGGCGGTTCAAATGATTCCATCATGATTGAGATACTATCCCACAAGATAAATAACCCGAAAAGCATCGGGGAGTATAAGTCTGAAGCCGACGATCTGACCTGTTCCCAAAACCCCGAAGAACTCGGAGGGTACCTGGAAAAACACCCGAACAATGGCATGCCTTTCGGATTTCCCGCGCTCAAGCCCGAAGAATTCGATATCATTGCCGGCTGGCTGGTTTCGGGCGCGAAAGGGCCGGACGCCGCACAACAGGAGGAGCTTATCACCCCGAAACCAAGCGATGCTCTGGCCATCAAACAATGGGAAACCTTTCTCAACCAGGACGACGCCAAGCACACCATGACCGCGCGCTATCTCTATGAGCATCTGTTTCTGGCCCATATTAAGTTCGGCACGCCTACAAACGAATACTATGAGCTGTTCCGCTCGAAGACACCGCCCGGCGAGCCCGCTTCCCTGATCGCCACCGTACGTCCCTATGACGACCCCGGTACTCCGCTGGTTTACTATCGCTTCCGCAAGATTCACTCCACCATCGTCCATAAAACCCATATGGTATTTGACATGGATGATGCCAAATTGCTTCGCATCAAGGAACTTTTTATTAAGCCCCAATGGCTGCAGCGTCCTCATACAGTTGGATATGACAAGAAAATGAGCGCCAATCCTTTTGTCGCCTTTGAACAGATTCCACCTCGTTCGCGCTACCAGTTTCTGTTGGACAACGCGCATTATATTATCATGACCTTCATCCACGGTCCGGTCTGCAAAGGTCAAATCGCCCTCAATGTAATCAATGATCATTTCTGGGTCATGTTTCTGTATCCCGAATACGATCTGAGCGTGGCGTATCCGGCATTTCTCAGGCTGCACAGCGACAAACTGCGCATGCCGATTGAAATCAGCAGGGATATGCGCGTTTTTAATGCGCTGACCGACGAATATAAAAAGGCCGCCGTGGAGTTTTATAAAGCAAGGCAGGATTATTACACGTCGCATCATTACGCCGGTATGGGTTATGAATCCCTCTGGAAGGGCAACAAGGCCGCAGATGCGCCGCTTTTGACCGTCTATCGCCATTTTGACAGCGCGTCCGTGTATAAGGGGGTACTGGGAAATCTGCCGAAAACGATGTGGGTGGTGGACTATCCCCTGCTGGAACGCATCTATTACGCGCTGGTTGCCGGATTTGATGTGTACGGCACGACCGGCCACCAACTGGCGATCAGGCTCTATATGGATCATCTGCGCGTGGAAGGCGAAAGCTATTTCCTGAATTTTCTGCCCGCACCCAGGCGACAGGACGTCATGCAGTCTTGGTATCAGGGGATTGATCTCAAAAAGATTGATTACTATTCTTCCGCCCTGCCTGCAAAAATTTCCTTTGTAACGGATGAGCCAAACCGCGAGTTCATCGAATATCTGGTGAACCAGCACATTTATCCTGCAACAAATATTACTTTCGATGCTGTGAATTATGAGCGGCTGGCCCAATACGGCGTCAACCGGGCGGAAGACCGGCTCTGGGACACATATGACTGGTTTCAAAAGCGATTCTATGAGGATGAACCCGTAAACGCGGGATTGTTCGATTTGAACCGGTACTACTACCTCGCTAAGTAGTACCTGGGTTGGTTCAAGTCGGAGACTTGAACCAACAATAGTCCCGGCTGTACCGGGAACACCAATCATTTTCGTTTAAGAAAGGGAGATAATGGCCATGGATCAGCAGAACTCGGAACAGGGATGGCAGCAGCTTCCGGCCCACATAGAGGGCTTTTTCAGCCGGACGCTCACAAATGATACACAGAGCATCGAATACAAGCCGCGATTCATCGCCCTCCTGGCAATGTCGTCGGAACATCATCAGAACGAACTCCAGGAAACTCCAGGAAACGGACATGTAAAATGACCACTCATTTCATATCTGGTAAGCTGGAGGTTTCTGAAAATGTTTTTATTTGAATCCACCCCGTCATCATTAGGGCGTCGTATTCATCATCCTGAATTTATCACAGGCTATTGAGTAAATATCTGGTTTTGCAAGGATGGAGAAGGGACGCATTTACACAGTAGGAGGATAGGTATGATAAACTACGGTTTCACCAAGGCGTTAAATATCCCTTATAGGAAAGTTATTGAGCTGGTGAGAGCTTCGCTGAAAAAAGAAGGATTCGAGGTACTGACGGAAATCGATATCCAGGAAAAAATGAAGGAAAAATTGGGCCTTGATGTGAAAAAATACATTATTCTGGGCGCCTGTAGTCCTGCGAATGCCTATCAAGCGATCCTTACCGAGGAAAATATCGGATTGTTGCTCCCCTGCAACGTTATTGTTTATGAAAAGGGCGGCAAGACGGTACTATCGCTTATACGGCCGACGGTTGCTATGCAGATGGTTGATAATGCGGAACTTCAGGAAGTTTCGGAGGAAGTAGAGGAAAAGTTGAAGAAGGCCTTCGATGCCGTAAATTGAGGAAAGCCCGAAAACAAGATTTTTCTATGCCTTTTTTTAATCCTCGTAATCGATCAACCACCGCGCGAGCTCGCTTAGGAGAATTGACGCTCGTCCCGCAACAGCGGTGTTAAAACATTCCTACCGTCCCAAAATCACGTCTCCTGTATCCGTGATGAGCTTTTCCGGCAATTGAAAAAGTCGCCGGAAAGTATCCAGCGTACCTTTGGCCAGAGACCGCACCGGCATGGGACTCACATTGGGGTCATCCCAATTTCCATCGACTTTGAAATGGACGGTAATCAGATGACCGCCTTCGTCGGTGAGAACCCACCCCGCAATGGGAATTCTCGCCGCAATACGATCCAGGGTTTGCAACGGGTGCACACCGACTATGTTGTCCAATTTCTTTTTCAGCAGATCAACTTTCCCCACACCCGAAATCTTCATGGCATCGCTGTCGATGAGGAAATCGTCCGAGGATAAGACGCCGTTCTTGAGCAACAGACTGGCTGTGATCGACGTATAGGGCATCCCGTCTTTTGCCATATCCGGCAGTTGGAACTTCAGCAATTGAGAGACATTGAGCAGTGAAAATATTTTGGAAAATACGGAAAACTTTTTCAGGACACCCTTTTCAGCCCTGACCTGAAAGGTACCGGACGCTGTCTTCGTAAAATCGTTCATATTGTTTCCTGTAGCGGTCACATCTCCCGCAAGCGACATTTTTCCGGTCAGCGTACGATCTCCAATGTCCAGGAGTACCTTGAACTTCTCCAGCGATATTTTATCAAGGGAAAAATTTGCCTGATAACGATTCTGACCATTGGGACGGATCTCCACCCTGCCCTTTCCCTTAAGGCTGCCATCCAGAACGCCTGCTTCCAATGCTTCGATAGACAGAATTCTCTGTGCATATTTTAAACCGGCGCCTAGTTTTTTGAAATCAACGCCATTGAATACGCCGGCGTCCACATGCAGAGTTAAGTCCAGCTCTATCTTGGAAGGAGAATCATCGCCTTGTTTTGAATACTGCAAAGTCATCAGGCGGGCAACATCATCCGAATGGATATACGGGGAATTGAGGGTTACAACGATCTTCGGATCAGCAAAATCCGGAACGCCGCCCGAAAAATTAAAAATGGACTTTCCCAGTTGCAGCAAAAGCCGGTCCACATGGAGGCGGTTGTCTCCGACGGCAATTTGTCCCTTCACATTTTGAAAGCTGACGCCGCCTTCCGAACCATACAATCCCAGGTCTGCGGCATGGAGCAATGGCGTAGCGAATTCACAGGCAACTTTCGCCTTGCGGAAATTCCGCATCCTGCATTTCCCCTGAATGACACTGTCGCCGATGCGTGCTTTGATCAGCGATGTTTCCATACGGTTGCCTTTGAAGGCAGCCACTCCGGTTAAGCCACTTATCGGTTTGACGGCAACCGCGGGATTGAACGCAACGTTGTTCAATGAAACATTACCATTCCAAAGGAAAGAACCCGACTCGCGAGGATCGCTGCGAACGGCCATATCGATCAGACAGGATCCGGCAGGATTAAATTTCCGCAAACCCGGCAGAATCGAGACGGCTTCACGAATGTCAAACGTATTGGACAGAACGTTCACAGACAGGGGCTTCTTTCCCGTGAAACTGTAGATGGCGGAGCCGTTTACGGTCACCGGCGACAAGTCGTATTTATAGGAAGAGACGGTGACGGCATTCTTGTTTAGAATGATTTCGGCGGAAAGCTGGTTGTGTTTCGCCCTGGGTTTTTCCATGACATCCGGATACGCATAGCCGGCCTGGGTCAGATCCCAGCGGGCGCTGGTATGGAAATTCTCCGCCGGACCCTTTCCCGAGAGATGAAGTGTTGAAGACCCGTCGAAGGCGAGATTGCGGAATTTTTCGCTTCCTAAAAGCCATAGGACCTCATTGCGGGCAGGCTGAAGGGTCATGTCAGCGGTATAAATAACAGGCGTCGGCAGGGCAAAATCGGAAATGCCACCGTCGAGCTTGAAGGGCGACATACCGAAACGGCCTGTCATATTCTTGAGCAAAAACTGCCGGTTTTTCAGTTCCAGCATGCCGCTGATGTCCTGAAAGTCTGGGGTCTTATCGCCGACACCGACCACGAAAACACCTTTCTTGACTTCCGCCTGGATGGAAAGGACACTGGCATTTTCTTGTTTCATCATATCGGTAATCTGACTTAACCTGCCTGCGAGCTTTCCTTCGACCAAACGGAAATCGCCGCTCGTGATGTGTGCCTCAATGAAACTGCCAACACCTTGGGGAATGATTCCCCAGGGAACATAAGATTGCATTTCTGTAAGCGAGAAGACGGAGGTTGCGGCCGTTGCTGCAAGCACAGGATCTTCCTTATCCATGTCCTGGATGGCAAAGCGGCAGGCGACAGCAATGCGATCAACCACCAGACGGGCAACATCCAGGTTAAGATGACCGGCATGGCGTTTTAAGATGTAATCAACCTGGAGCATTCGCGGCCGAAGAGGCTCCCGAAAAACCCGTGGATAAGTGAGTAGGGCGTCTTTCACCGTGACGGTTCCTTTCGATGTAAACTGCGAGACAGTTCCCGAAATCGTCGTCTCCAAATCCAGACGTCCGGCCAATTGTTCGATAGACACATGACCGTTCAGATAAGGCTGGTAATGATGAATATCCATTCCCGTTAGCCGGATAGACGCATCCAGCGTGCCCTCCTCAATCGGTTTATCGGAGGGAGAGGGGCGAAAGGTTCCCTCAAGCGAAAGCGCTCCCTGATTTTTATTTTCGTTAAGGGCCGCTGTGATACTGAAACGGGACGTTTTGCTAAAAAGCCGCGGATCAATCCGGCATTGCAGATTGGTAAGCGAGGTCGTAAGACCTTCCGCGCCTGCCGTCTGGTCGGTAAAGATCAGCACGCCTTTCTCAATGGTTACTTTCCGCAGATCCAGAGTCATCTCCGGTTTCTTTTGTCGATTCAGAAGATCGGCAATATTCAGAATACCTGCCTGATCCCGCTTCAATGACAATCGAGGTTGATCGAGAATAGATTCCCGAAGAACCACACGCTTTACCAAAAGAGGAAGAAGATCCACCCGGAAAGAAGCGGTGCCCACATGGAGTAAATCGGAGGACCGGTCTTTCTCCCGGATCACCAGATTGCTAAATTGTAACGCCAGCCCATTGCGGAGTGTCAACGTGGCTTTTCCCTTTTCATAAGTAACATCGCGATCCAATGCGTTGCCCGCGACTGTCATGATTTTTTCCCGAAACGTATCGAGTTGTGACAGCTGGTAGGACGCATAAAACCACGCACCCGCTGAAAGCGAAACGAGCACGATAAGCGCGACGGCGGCTATCAGGAGACCTTTGATCAGGGTACGTTTTTTCATAGTTACTTACCGTCTAACAGTGTTTCAATATTATATACGCAATTAATGTGCCTGGATAAAAATTGTCATAACAACATGGTCATATATTACAGTCAGCGCCCAATTTATTTCAACAAAAAACTGGGAATATTTTTTTAACAACCACAATAGACAAAACGCGCAAACCCTTGCTTCCCTCAATATGCTGAGGTTCCACCAGATATTGAGGCCAAACAAATCATTTCATGCCTTTCTATCTTTCGCTCCTTTCCACCTAATATCATGTTATTAAAGGATCAATCCAATCTTATAATGCTCCATCAGGTATTGGCAGGCTAATTGCTGTTACAAATGGTGTGATCCAGATAAAGAAATCGTACATCCTAATGAAGGAGAAAAAACATGGTTACGATACTGATTGTTATTTTAGTTCTTGCTCTCGTTGGCGTACTGCCTACCTGGCCTCACTCTAAGAGTTGGGGATTCTACCCCAGCGGTGGGGTTGGATTGATTCTTCTGATTTTGGTTATCCTGCTGATCGCGGGAAGGATTTGAATGCGGCAGCAAGCGAATGCTGAATAATATTGTTCCCTGAAAATCGGATATTCTCCGCAGCGAGCTGCGGCGAGCTTCAACGGCGTTTAGTGAGCGAGGAATCGCTATGAATTTATCTAACCAAGAAGGATAAAAATCAACCACCTCGCGAGCTCGCTGTCGAGGCATGAAATGAACGTCCTTATATCGCGAGCAAGCTCGCGGAGAATTAACGCTCGTCCCGCAACAGAGGGATTAAAAAAAAAGGAGAAATAAGATGAAATATTGTAAGAATATCATCGCCGTGTTGGCAATAGTCGCCCTTATTGCGGGGCTGTCGAGCTGTAAAGAAGGCCCGCTGGAGCGCGCCGGTAAGAAAGTCGATAAGGCCGTAGAAGACATCAAGAAATGATGACCATGGCACAACCTAGAGTTGATGAATGGGCAGTGGCAAAACTTCCGGCAAGTTAATGTGAGCAAAAAGCGGAAAATGGTCCGAGGGGTAGCGCCTCTTTTGTCGTAATTGAATGATTTGCGCATTCTGCACACTAACCGTAGAAGGAACAAAAATATAATCAAGCTTGAAACGGAAAAAAAATCGGCGATACCCGTGGAACGTGGCCACATTGCGATGGTCGGGATATCTTACCCGGAAAGTATCCGTTAAAGGGTTGGGATTTAGCACCTTCCCTTCCGCTTTGGTGTTTATATGAGTTTTACCTTTTAAATATTGTATGGGCACGCTCTTTTCTCTGGCATTGAAATCACCGGTCAAAACGAAAGCGTTCGGATAAGACCGCGCGGAAATCCGCTGGGTCAATAGGATTACGCCTTTTCCCCGTGAACGCTGCGAAAGATGATTCAAATGGGTATTATAAAAATAAAAAGCCTGCCCGGATTCTTTTTCAATCAGCCGCGCCCAGGTGCAGTTTCGCGGCATGATGTTCCCCCACCCTTTAGACTCCGGAATATCAGGTGTGTCCGAATACCAGAAGGCGCCTTCTTCAGAAAGAACGAAACGTGCCGCCTTATAAAAAATGGGATTATGCAAAACTTTGTTGTCGCCCGAACTGATAATATTGACCATCTCATACCCGGGAAGCATGGCGTGGATTTCAGAAATTTGAAAATCCAGAGCTTCCTGCAGACCCAAAACATCCGGGGAATAATCCTTCAATATCTCATTCACCAGATCGCGGCGGAATATCCAGTGATTTTTGCCATCCTGCTTTGTTCCGCGACGGATATTGAAACTCATAATATTGATATTCAACCCGGTATCGGGCAGCACATCAGAAAACAAATCCGCAGGTAATTGGTGATATCTTTGTTTTGAACGGAACCTCCCCAGCCATTTTACCGCTCGGGAAACCGGCTTGAATGTTTTTTTGACGAATTGCAGTTGTCTCATTTTCTATCTTTTCCTTATCTAAACCGGTCGGGATTCTTTTCAATTCACAATTAATGATTATAATAGTTTAAGCATGAAATTGAAAAAGACAAATCCTTATGATGGGGAATGTGCATGATTTTTTTAAAAATAAACCGATGAAAACCGTCAAACTTATCCTTTTGTTTTGTTTGTTCCTGCCCATTTTGAGCCTGGGCAATGGATGTGCGACCTTACCGAAGGTCTCTGAGAAGATTGATGAGACACCGGTTGGACAGAAGCCCCGACAGATCGTTTCGTCAAAAGGACTTTTATCTCCCCAAAAAAGCAAGGCCATCATGGAACGTTTGAAGAAATCGGTCAACCCGACGGACATTCTGGAACGTTACACGGCCGTGGTAGAATCGGTCACCGAAAGCCCCCTGACCAAGGGAAACAAAGTTTCCATCCTTATTGACGGTCCGGCTACCTATGCCGCGATGTTCGAAGCCATCCGGAATGCCAAAGACCATATCAACTTGGAAACCTTTATCCTCGAAGATGATGAAATTGGACATAAATTCACTGATCTGCTGTTACAAAAACAGAAGGAAGGTGTTCGGGTCAATATTATTTACGACAGCGTGGGAAGTCTGACAACACCCGAATCTTTTTTCAAACGATTGAGGGACGGGGGAATTCAGGTAGTCGAATTCAATCCGGTAAGCCCATTCAAGACCCCCGGAAGCTGGTTCCTGATGCGCCAGGATCACCGCAAGATTTTGATTGCTGACGGTAAAATCGCCATTATTGGAGGTATCAACATCAGCAACGTTTATTCAAGCAGGCTTTCCGGCAGGAAGAAAGTAAAAGGAGAACCTCTAACCTGGCGTGATACAGATATTAAAATTGAAGGACCTGCTGTAACGGAAGTCCAAAAGCTTTTTCTGGAAACCTGGCAAAAGCAGAAAGGACCGACACTCGCCGGGCACAACTATTTACCCGATCAGAAAGAATACGGAAAGGCTCTGGTGAGAATTGTTGGCAGTACACCAGGCACGGACAACCGAATTACGTTTATCATGTATGCGGCCGCGATCACGTATGCGGAGCATTCCATTCATCTGACCAACGCCTATTTTATCCCGGACGATCAAATATTAGATGCCTTCAAGGATGCTGCCCGGCGCGGTGTTGATGTCAAGATTATTCTCCCCTCAACCACCGATTCATCGCTGGTCTTAAGCGCAGCGCGGTATAATTACTCCGGGCTTCTGGAAGCGGGCGTGAAGATATACGAACGCCGCACCGTCCTGCTGCATGCGAAAACTGCGGTCATTGACGGCGTCTGGTCAACGGTCGGCTCCACAAATTTGGATTACTGGAGCCTCCTAAGCAATGATGAGGTGAACGCGGTTGTCCTGAATCGTGAATTCGCGGTAGAGATGGAGCGCATGTTTACCAATGATCTTGCCCAATCCGACCAGATTCAAAAGGATAAGTGGGAGAAGAGACCTTTATCGCAAAAAATCAAGGAGGCGACTGCACACTTATTTGCCCGTTGGCTGTAAGACATCGCCGAAGATCGGTTTACACCAGTAAAAAAGGTCAAATGCAGATATACTTCCCTATGAGAAAAATCAAACAGTTTAGTTTTTTTACCCTGTTTCTTGCGGCACTTTTAGTTGGCGGCGGTTCTATGACCGTCAACGCTGTTGTTGGGGAGGGAACGCCGCAAGGGAAGCAGCTGCCTGCGCATCATACAGCGAATGGCTTTCGCAATATTTATGATTATCCGGAACATGGATTCGCAAGTTTTCTGCGTTGGAAGCTGGGGCGTGCACCCTATGAAGAACCGGCCATTACTCCTGCTCAGATCATACCTTATGTGCCGGATATTGTCGCACCGGATTATCAGCGCATTTATCATCCCGATCCCGCTAAAATACAGATTACCTGGATAGGTCATGCGACGTTTTTAATCCAGGTGGAGGGGATCAATATCTTAACGGATCCTATTTTTAATAACAAAGCATCGCCTCTTGGCCTGGGTTTCGAACGGAAGAGTCCTCCGGGAATACCCTTTGATCGCCTGCCGCCGATCCATGCCGTTCTCATCAGCCACAACCACTATGATCATCTCGATTTATACACGGTTAAAAAGTTGGGAAACTCACCAAAATATTTTATTCCTCTGAAGCTTGGACAGTGGTTCCGCGATCCGAAGATTACGAACTATACCCAGATGGATTGGTGGGATACATCGCTATTCAAAGGCATCCGCATTGTGTCTGTACCGAGCCAGCATTTTTCCAGGCGAGCCGTCCGTGACGGCAATAAAACGCTTTGGGCAGGATGGGTACTGGAAACGAAACGCGGGAAGATACTCTTTGCCGGTGATACGGGATACTCTCCCCATTTCAGAGAAATCAGAGAAAAGCTGGGGCCAATGCGCCTGGCGCTCTTGCCCATCGGATCGTATCGGCCTCGTTGGTTCATGAAGACCATCCACATGGACCCCCCGGATGCCGTGTCCGCCCACAAGGATCTGCAGGCTCAGCAATCCATTGCTATGCATTGGGGCACCTTTTATATAGCCGATGAACCGCTGGGTGAACCGCCCCTCTACTTGAAAAAAGCCCTGAAAGAGGCGTCCATCCGTGAGGATTCCTTTCTGATGATGAAATTTGGCGAAACACGGATTTTTTGAATAAATATCCCTCAACATATTGAGGTTCTGCTAAATATTGAGGCCACGTAAATCCTTTCATGATTTGCTGCTGTTCTTTCACCTTAATCAAACATCCTGTTATTAAAGGATAATCAAAATTTCTGATTTTCATTCGCCTATTGGCCGACTATTTGCAATTATTAAACGATTGATATGCTTTCGTCTAGCTGTCGCAATTTACTAAACTCAGAACGTTCCTGGTGGGGTGAATCCATGGATCACAAGCAAAAAAAGGAATGGTGATACCTTGAGCTACCTCTTTACCAAGTGCCCCTTCAACATGAATAAATTTTGCCGATACTCCGTCGTGCAAGATAAGCTGGTCGGTTCTTTTGTTCACTTAAAAATAGTCTACGCTAAAATCATCATAAGTCAACTAATAATATGGAATCATAGCCTTTTCCTCCGGGAGATTTATAGTTCGGTTCATCTCCCGTGTACCCCCTAAAGGATGGCCAACAAGTTAAAGTGACGACCGAAGCGGGCAGCGAAGAGATCGAACTGGAAATCACGGCTACGGCACGCAAGGGACATGTTGTGATCCCACGCCGGGACGCGACAGCACTCTGATCAGACCGTGATGCTCACGAATGAGCCCGTAAGATATGGAAAGACCGAGTCCCGTGCCTTCGCGGTCACGCCTCGTGGTAAAAAACGGATCGAAAATATGCCCCAGGATCTCACGGTCGATCCCCTGGCCGTTGTCCTCAATATCGACCACCACGGCCTTGAGGCGTTCAACGTAACGGCAGCGAATTTTGATCGTTCCCTTGGTTCCGTCAGGAATGGATTGATGCGCGTTGATCAGCAAATTGGCGATCACCTGCTCGATTTTTTGGAAATGGCCGTAAACGGGCGGAATGTGCTCGGCGATTTCCTGATCAATCCTAGAGACGGTTCTTCTCACCTGCGCGCCAACAATGACCAGCGCGCCTGTGATCACATCCTGAACGGACACCGGCTCTTTCTGCGAAGCTTCATCGGATCGTGAAAACTCCTTGAGTGACGTCACGACGCGGCTAATGCGGTTGGCGCCGATTTTAAATGCCTGAATGATCTCCCGCATGCTGCTTTGATTTTGTCGGCGGTGATGCCTGGGTTTATGACGACGTTTGATAGCTACTGGATGTGTATCGTAGTACCAGTATCTGGCCACATCGGGATACATTGGACCATTACGTTTGATCTCTCTGCTAACAGTAGAATGGCTTCTGCCGATACGGAGACCGATTTCTCTATGAGAATAACCGGCAATGCTTAAATGGCTAATGACATATCGGTCTTGTTCTGTTAAATGTTGGTAGGGCATGAGGGGCTCCTTTCTGATGTGCGTGTTGGTCGTGCTTCACACACTACCAGAAAATCCCGTCATGTCCTCTGTTTATCTATACTGGCGCACTTGCAAGTAGAATGCACCTTATTATTACCCCTTTTGACCTTGCAGGTCGGTGTCTCTCAAATCAAGTGGATATTTTCCTTTTAGCCGGGGATTATTTATACATAGAAAGACTATCAGCGAGTATTTTGTATCCAGCTTTAATACCCAATAAAAACTTCTTGCTGACGGCATAATTATTA
>JANYAF010000274.1 GCA_025355175.1 Deltaproteobacteria bacterium
GCAGTCAGGAGTTATTTGATACCTTAAACAGCAAGAAAGCCTATACCGGCGAAGACGAAGAAGGCGACTCCGAGCTGATGTACCTCGATATGATGAGGAAGATCCGCGATGAAGATCCTGCGCTCTTCGAAAGAATCAAAAGGCTCCCGAAAAAGGCCCGCTCCGGTCGACTCACGGATGCCGCTGCAAATCAGCTCATTACTTTTTTTCGGATTGGAAAGTTGAAAAAATTTTATTTCAATGAAACGGATGACGCCGAGGAAATCACCTTCTTTGAAGCGGCCCGGCTCCTGGAATGCGCCCCCGACACACCGCGCCACACAATTCCACCCGACTATTATCGCCTTCTGGAAACCAACAAGCAGCGCTTCCGACAAGATACCCTGCAGGAGGCCGAACTGGCGGAAAGCCGGGGCGGAGGGCAATCAAACATCGGTTATATCGAAAGACGCCTCAAGGACAAGGCCTTTAAAAGCTGTCCTAAGTTCACCGATGCCGATGACGAATTTCTCGACGGCATTCGAAAGATGATTGCTCAAGGAACACTTGCGAAAAAGATTGCACAAAACATCCGGAAAGAAATGGAAAAAACGCTAGACCCGCTGGAGGTGCTTGCCATCCTGCGCCGTCACATCCGAGTGGTGGAAGATCGGGAACACACAGGACAAAAGATCATTGGGATGAAACGCGAAATCATACTCTCCGGCTACCGGGTCTCGAAAAAGGATTAATGAGCAATGGATAAGAAGCAGGCGCAACAGCAGATTCGGGACATTTTCCAGAATGTTTTTCGGCGGGAGCATTATGAGCGATTTATACGCAATCTGCTCAACCAGATTGAAGTTAGAGATGCACACTATAGCGGCAACCTGATACCGGAGGCTTTCAGCGAACACATCACCCAATATTGGCGAATCGGCAAATACATCGACCCCGAGGGTGCAAAGCTCGATCTGCTGATCGTGGAAGTGAAGAGTTTCGCCAAGCTTGACCGCGCCCGCACAGCCTTGCGCAACTTCGCCGTTAACCGCCTGAAGCAGTTCGAGAAGGACTGCTCTCTGGTGGCCTTCTACGCCAAGGACGACGGCGGCGCCGATTGGCGCTTCTCTTTCGTCAAGATCGAACACATGGCCTTCCAAGACGACAAGGGCAAGGTCAGACTTAGGAGTGAACTTACCCCGGCCAAGCGCTATTCCTATCTCGTGGGTGTCCATGAAAACAGCCACACGGCCCAGAACCAGCTCCTCGATCTGTTAACCATGGATTACGCTAACCCGACCGTTGTGCAGATCGAGGAGGCTTTTAGCATCGAAAAGGTGACCGATGAGTTTTTCGCACAATACAAAGACCTATATCTGAAGCTTTCCGAACAACTCAAAGGTCAGCCGCTATTTAGAAAAGAACCCGCCGAGGAAAACGCCCAGATGGTCGCCCGCTTCGCCAAAAAATTGCTGGGCCAGATCGTTTTCCTCTATTTTCTGCAGAAAAAAGGCTGGCTCGGCGTTGCCAAGGATGGAATTTGGGGGAGTGGTTCCAGACGGTTCATGTGCGAGCGCTTTGAGCAAGTTTCCGCCAATGGGGACTACTACCACGATTTCCTCCAATATCTCTTTTATGAAGCCCTGGCCCAGGAGCGGTGCAATCAAGTCAATCCCGATTTTTATGATCGTTTTGGCTGCAAGATCCCCTTCCTGAACGGCGGCCTCTTCGAGGCTGACTATGATTGGCGTAATATCAAGCTGAGCTTGCCGAACGAACTGTTCAGGAACGAAGAAAAGAACAAGGCAGGCGACACGGGTACCGGCATTCTCGACGTCTTCGACCGCTACAACTTTACCATCAAGGAAGATGAACCCCTTGAAAAAGAAGTGGCAGTTGACCCCGAAATGCTCGGAAAGGTCTTTGAGAACATGCTGGAGGTTACCGAGCGCAAGAGCAAGGGCGCTTTCTACACGCCCCGGGAAATCGTCCATTACATATGCCAAGAAAGCCTGATTCACTATCTGGATAATGTGCTGAACAGCTACGCCACCGCTTATCAGGAGTTCGGTGCCAAGCAAACCGGTTTCCTCGGCAATGAAGACAGGAAAGGACAAGGGACGCTGACGGAAGAGCATCAGGATATTAAGGTTCCGAAGGCAGATATCGAATACTTCATCCGCAATGGGCATTTGTTTGCCGAAAATGACGAGGTGGCCTTGCAAGCTCTGAACCGCGTGGAGAGAGGGGAACAGAAAACAACCAAACATAGAATAGAGATTCCCAATGCTGTCAAAGAGAATGCCCGGATCATGGACGCCAAACTGGCAGCAATCAGGGTATGCGATCCCGCCATTGGTTCCGGCGCCTTTCCTGTCGGTCTGCTCCACGAGATTGTAAGCACTCGGCTGGCTCTGGCCCCGCACTCCCGAAACAAGCAATCCCCCTATGAACTCAAGCGACACACGATCCGCGAAAGCCTGTACGGCGTGGATATTGACACCAGCGCCATCGACATTGCCCGGCTGCGTCTCTGGCTGTCGCTCATTGTTGACGAAGACGACTATAGCACCATCGAGGCCCTGCCGAACCTGGATTACAAGATCGTAAGAGGCAACTCCCTGATCGGATTTCCTGAAACCTGGAACAGTCCTGCTTCTGAAAAGATAGAGAAGTTGAAGAATGATTTCTTCAGCGAAACCAACCCACAGAAAAAGGCCGTTCTTAAGGAAGAGATCGACAGTGAGATTCAGGCCCGAATGGCCAACTCACAAAAGATTTTCGGCTATCAGATCAACTTTGACTTCAGACTGCTATTCTCCGAGGTGTGGCATGAAAAGGGTGGTTTCGATGTAATCATCGGTAATCCACCGTACGTACAAATTCAGAATTTCAGCGGCCAGACGATTCAAAAGGACTGGGAAAAGCAAAAGTACGAAACCTTCACAAAGACCGGCGATATCTACTGTCTGTTCTACGAAAAAGGCCACCGCCTTCTGCGAAACGGCGGCGCTTTATGCTTCATCACCTCCAACAAGTGGATGCGGGCCAATTACGGGCAGAAACTGCGGCGATTTTTTATCCAGAAAACCAACCCCATCATCCTAATCGACTTCTCCAGTTTTCCGGTATTTAAAACCGCAACTGTGGACACAAATATCCTGATCTCCGAGAAAAGTGCCAATAGAGGTGAAATCCGGGCCTGTGTCATCAATGATACCTTTATTAGACACGGAAGTCTGGAGCGGTATTTACAAGAAAACCAAATCCGTCTGGATGAACTGACCGATGACAGTTGGGTCATTACGGAAAAAGCAGAATACGCAATCAAAAAGCGCATCGAAGCCGTCGGCACGCCCCTGAAGAAATGGGATATTTCCATCAACTATGGAATCAAAACCGGCTTCAATGACGCCTTTATTATTGACGGCAGAACGAGGACGGAATTGATCACTAAGGACCCGAAGAACGCCGAGATTATCAAGCCGGTTCTCAATGGCCGCGATATCAAACGATATCAGACAAATTTCAGTGATTCATGGCTGCTTTTTCTTCCCTGGCATTTTCCGCTTCATGAAGATCCCAAAATCAAAGGCGCATCCATTAAAGCCGAAGATGCGCTCAAGAAGCTTTACCCAAAACTCTATGAATATCTTCTTGATTACCAGAATGAGCTAGCAAAGAGAAATGCATCTGAGACGGGTATCCGTTATGAATGGTATGCATTGCAAAGGTGTGCCGCATCGTACCATAAAGAATTCAGCAAAGAGAAAATCGTATGGGGCAATCTTGCTCTAAGAGCCCAATTTGCAAAGGCCGATCCGGGTATATTCTTGAATGCACCAAGCACTATGATCACTGATGGCGGGAACTATATATTAGCAATCCTTAACTCCAGTGTGGGAGATTACTACATTCGCTCTTTGGGGGTGACACGCAACGGCGGATACTTCGAGTACAAGCCT
>JANYAF010000006.1 GCA_025355175.1 Deltaproteobacteria bacterium
TTTATCGGCAATGTCTGGGCTATTCAGAGCGTTTCATCCATTTACATCGACGCTCGTCATAACTGGTGGGGCGCGTCGCCTCCCGATCCCAAAGTGATTTGGGGAGAAAACATCAATATTAAACCCTGGTTGACAAAAGAAAACCCCGACGCTTTCAAGACAAATCATTGACGTCGATATTCAATTTTCCTATAGTCCCGCTGATTTGAAACAGGAGCAGTCCGTGATCTATTTCCGCAATGTCAGTTTGTCTTTTTTAGATAAACAGTTATTTGATCAAATCAACTGGACGATCCATCCGAAAGGCCGCATCGGTCTGGTGGGCGATAACGGCACCGGCAAAACCACACTCTTTCGGGCCATTCTTGATCAGGTGCATCTCGATTCGGGGTTTATAGACATACCCGACCGGAAACAAAAAAAGATCGGCTACCTGCCGCAGGATCTAGTCGAACTCGAAGCGACAGGCCTGATCGAGTATCTCCGGAAGAAAAGCGGCATTGCAGACCTGGAAGAATCCATCAGAGAGCTGGAACAAAAAATTTCGCACGTTAAACCCAACACCCATGAATACAGCGAGTTGGCTCGCCACTATGCCGACGCAACGGCTGAATTTTCCGCCCGCGACGGTTATGCTTTTGAAGCGCGGGCCAAGCAAATCCTCAAGGGGTTCGGCTTCCGCGAAAGTGATTTTGCCAAAACCTGCGATTTGTTCTCCGGTGGATGGAAAATGCGGATTCTCTTGACCGCCATCTTGCTTGAACAACCGGACATCATGCTGTTGGACGAACCGACCAACCACCTGGACACGGAAAGTATGGAATGGCTGGAAAGTTACCTTAAGGATTACCCCGGAACCATCCTGGTGGTGTCCCACGATCATTTTTTTCTCGACAAAATCGCCACGCAAATCGCGGAACTGGCCGCTTGCCGCATTCACATCTACAAAGGTAACTATACCTATTACCTGTCCGAAAAAAACCGGCGGATGGAGACGCTCAAGAAGGAAATGGAGCTGCAAAAAGCGCAAATTAAAAAAATTGAAGAATTCGTGGAACGTTTCCGCTACAAGGCAAGCAAAGCCGCCCAGGTGCAAAGCCGGGTTAAGATGCTGGAGAAATTTAAGGATATTAAACTGGAAGGGAACGCCCGCAGCGTCGTTATGAGATTCCCGGAAGGTAAAAAAAGTGTGAAGGAAGTCGTCAAGGTTGTTGATCTTGGGCACTCCTATGGCGATCTAACGGTCTTCTCCGGACTGAATTTTTCGCTTTTCCGCGGCGACAAGGTTGCCTTTGTGGGCGTGAACGGATCGGGCAAGTCAACGCTGTCGAGGCTTTTGAGCCTCTCGGAACAGCCCGCCGCAGGCGTCGTAAAATACGGCGACGGGGTCAACATGGCGTTCTTTTCGCAGGAAAGCTCGCAAAATCTCAACTACGCAAACACGATCTGGGAAGAAATCAATTCTGTATCGACGACAGCCTGCGACCAGATCAAACGCAATCTGCTGGGCGCGTTTCTTTTTTCCGGCGATGACATTTTCAAATCCGTCGGCATTTTGTCGGGCGGCGAAAAATCGCGTCTGGCTCTTTTAAAAATCATGCTCCTGGACACCAACTTCCTGGTTTTGGACGAACCCACCAACCATCTGGACATCAAGACCAAAGATATTTTTCAAAACGCGCTGATCAATTATTCCGGTACGGTAACCATTGTCTCCCATGACCGTTACTTTCTGGATCATCTGGTTAACAAAGTGTTTGAGCTCAAAGACGGCAAGATTTTTGATTATCCGGGCAATTATTCCTACTTCATTGAAAAGCGCTCACAAAATGCGTCTGACACGGCAGCAAAAAATAATCGCGGCGAGACCGATCTCGACCAAACATTAACGTTGAAAGATAAAAAAAGGATTGAAGCAGAAGAACGCAATCGACTCTCGAAGATCAGAAGCACGTTGAAAAAAGAACTGGTCGCCATGGAGGGAAAAATCGCAAGCATGGAAGCCAGAAAAGCCGCCCATGAAAAATCCCTGTGCGATCCTGAGACACACAGGAACTCGGTTAAAATCAAGGAACTCCAGATCGATTTCAAAACCGTTGAAAATGATCTGGAAAACGCCTACCATATCTGGGCGGAACTCACCTCTAAGCTGGAAGAGACGGACCCGGCAGGCGCCACCTGACCTGCCAACTTCCTGATTATTTACGCCCCGTCCAATCCCGATTTTTCCACATGCTGATACCAGGTGGCCGGATCGGCCAGAAATTCTCCCGTATCCTTAAGCGACAGCAGATGCTCGCGCTCGACTGCTGCTAGCATATTGAAAAACGCTATCTCTTTCGGGTCCGTGGATTGGTTTCCCAGTTTGGTGTATAGCGCGACACCACGCGCTTCAAAATCAATGGCCGTGCGGATGGCTTTGAGTTCATCCTCCGTGCCAGCAATACGGGCAGACTTTTTACCGGACATGGATTTTAAGATGGTCCCTGCTAATGATTTCTTCACTTTCAGGGGAACGGTGGCCGGCCATTTCTTCTGCTCGGCCCATTTATCATGGAGTTTTTTCAGCATGTCGTGATGTTCTTTTTCCTCATCGGCAATCTGCTTAAACATGTTCTTGCCCGCCATATTCTTGGTTTTCCGGGCCTGGCCCAGGTAAAACTCGCGCTCTTTTTCTTCATTTTCCAGAGCAAAAGCCAATGCGTTCATTCTTCTATCCATGAATAGTACCCCCTTTGGCGGATGATCATATTTGTACGACATTATAGAAGATATTATCAATTCGGGCAATACGTTTTTCAAACGACATGCTGCTACTGAATATCCCGGGTATATTCTGCCATATTGTTGCAAAGATCGGATATGCGTTCCAGATGACCAAGCATTTCAACAAAGATGGGACCGGCTTCCGGGCTGCATTCGCGCTGATGAAATCTTTTCAAATGATTATCCAACGATTCCTTGACCCGGACATCGACGTCCTCCTCACGGCGGATGACGTCCTTCACCGTTTCAGCATTGAAAATTTCCATCAAAATCGAGGCGTCACGAAGATTGCACTCCACCAGTGAAAGAATGTCCTGAAGTTCTCTTTCGCCGCAATCGCTGAACTTTATCTTGCGCGAAGCCTGCTCTCCGGCCAGAGCGCTGATCGACTGGATATGGTTGCCGATACTTTTAATATCTCCGGCCATAGCCGTGTAGGCAAAGACTCTCCTGGAAAGCTGCGCGGACAATTGGCGGCCTGATACCTTCAAGAGAAACTTAACAATCTGCCTACGTAAATTGTTAACCACCATCTCCACATAGGAAATATCATTACGCCTCCCCTCTTCATAGTGGGACATTAGCTTGACGGTTCTGAAAAACATGATTTGCACAAGTTTTGTCTGCCGTTGCAGCTCCTTTTGCACATGGTCCAATGACTTGACCGGATTGATTAAATCTTTACGGTCAAGATATTCCGGCCAAATGGGCAGAGCGTCGTCTTCACCGGGCAGGACTTTGCTTATCAGCGCTGCATAGGGTCGCAGGAAAAAAATAAAAACGACGACAATCAACAGGTTCAATAAAAAATGGGCCCAAACGATCTGTTGGGCGACACTGCTGGACATACTTTTCAGAATGTCGAGGAAAAACGGAAAGCCGATGAGACAAATCAACACACCTACGCATTTGAAGATCAGATGTGACACGGCGGTTTTTTTACCGCTGATATTGGCAACGCTTCCGGCCAACAGAGCCGTCACCGTCGTACCAATATTGGCGCCCAGAATAACAGGCACGGCATTTTCCAACCCGACCAGATCCTGTTGCGCCAGAACAGCTAGAATACTGATAGGGATCGCGGAGGCGTGGACAACGGCTGTAACCACCATCCCCACCCCAATTCCGAATAGCGGATTTTTGATCTGAGTAAAATAATTAATAAAAGCTGGTGATTGCTTGAGGGGCGCCGCCGCCTGGCTGATGATATCCAGACCAAAGAAGATCAGGCCGAAATAAAAGATCATTTCACCCGCGACTTTCCAATTGCTCCGGCGGATCAACCACAAAAGTCCGCCGATGGAAATAAAAAAAGGAGAAAACTCCGTAAACCGCCAGATGACAAACTGCACGGTCAGGGTTGTACCGATATCCGCGCCCAGAATGATGGCCAGGGAACTGTAAAAGCTGATCAGACCGGCGCTGACCAAACCAATCGTGAGCGCAGTTGACGCCGAAGAGCTCTGAAAGACGATCGCGGAGACGATACCGGTGACCAACCCATAGATCGGTTTCTCCACGGCATACTTGACCAATTCTTTTATTCTGGCGTCCATCATACGACGGACGGCGGCAGAAAGGCGAATCATGCCGACCAGAAAAAATATGATGCCGCTTGCGGCGATCAAAGCTTCTTTCATTTATTTAGCAAATCAACTTCGGTATCAATCAACTTTTTTGAACATCTTGCCTTTGGCGCCGCAGACAGGGCAGGTTTCCGGCGCTTCTTTTTCCGCGGTAAAACCACAGACAGGACAAACATAGTAGTTGTAGGCGTCTTTCGCGGCATCCGGGGAATCGAGCATCTGCTGATAAAGCCTGGCATGAATTTTTTCCACTTCATTGGCAAAATTGAATGAACGCTCGGCTTCTTTATGCCCTTCGGCTTTGGCGCTCTCAATCATCGCCGGATACATGCTCTTGAACTCGTGTGTTTCACCGGCGACCGCTTCCTGCAGGTTCTCTTTAGTAGAACGAATGCCTTTCATTGCCCGCAAGTGGGCGTGGGCATGAACCGTCTCTGCTTCCGCCGCCGCGCGAAAAAGCCTGGCGGCTTGGGGAAATCCCTCCGCGTCCGCCTTGGCGGCAAACGCCAGATATTTACGGTTGGCCTGTGACTCACCGGCAAAGGCTTCTTTTAAATTATCTTCCGTTTTCGACATAATCATCTCCTTTTCCTGGGTTTTTATAGTGGAGTTATTTTTATCATGACAAATTTATTATAAAACCACAAGCGCAATGATTGTGCAATCCGGATGCAAACCAAACAGAATTTCTGAATATAAGGATACCGCCGTTCCGTTTCACAGCAGAAAAATGCAGGTCATCAGTTTGTATTTGACAATCAATGGTTTATTTGTTTATAAATTGCACGTGAATATGAAATCGGTTGTTATCTTAAACTTAATGTTCTTGTGGCTCGAAGGGTGGATAATATGATGAAGGAAGAAAGTGTTAGCCCCACCGATTCATTGCTCCAAAACGTCTCCCCGCATAACGCCCAACCTTGGCTTTTTCAACATCAGAACCTTTTAACTACGGAGGATACCGACCAATCTCTGGCTCTAAAAAATCTGATTAACAAATTAAATTATATTAATTTTACTGATGGACACATATTCTTCCTTTTAAATCCGAACTACACCGGCGCACAAATAATGATTAAAGCCTATCCTCAACCCTGCGCAAAAAACGAGCTTGTTTCCCACTTGGACCCATCGGATACTTTAGCTTTGACGGACCTCAAAAATCATGGATTAAATAATCTGATGATTGATGAAGGCCACACAGCCATATTAGCCCCGGTTCAACTCATCAGCCTTGAAGGCGGTATTTTAAGAACAAGCTTGCCGGAGGTTAGCAAAATAAAAACTCTTCGCAAGATAAAACGATTCCCATGTGATGTCTTAAACTGTAAAATCATCCAGGGTGATTTTCATGCACCGGGCCAATTAATCGATTTTAGCGCAGGAGGACTGGGAATCAGCCTCAACGGAAGGAAAAATATCAAGGGATTCGATGACTCAAAACCGGCTTTACTCAACATCAATCAAAACGGCATTCAAATATACTCCGGTTTGTGCCAATGTGTTCGTAATGGAATAGATTCCCTCGACAATAAAATTGTGTTCCTGCCACTTAACCATCAGTTTTCTCTATTCCCCAAAAGAGAAATGCGTAATGCCCGCCAACATGTCGGGCCATCATGTTCAGTGAGCTTTCAACATCCATTTTTCAAAGGCTTTATAGAAAGAGATCTATTCGACATTTCCCAAGCGGGATTTTCCATTAAAGATAAAACAGAGGAAGATATTCTCTTGCCCGGCCTGTTCATACCGGACATATGCATCGTTTATGCCGGCATTGTGAAAATGAAGTGTTCCGCGCAGGTTGTTTACCGGGAGTTGGAGACTGAAACAAATATGATTAAGTACGGCCTGGCTATCGCCGATATGAATCTGGAGTCTTTCACGCACCTGAGCCAGATTCTCGGAACATCCAATGTTAGTTACGCAAGCATCTCCACGGAAGTGGAAATGGATACTTTATGGGAATTCTTTTTTGATACCGGATTTATTTATGGTGAAAAATACAAAAATATCCAATTATACCGAAATTCCTTTAAAGAACTTTACAAAAAATTATACCATGACAATCCGGATATCGGCCGACATCTTTTATATAAAAAAAATGGCAAGATTTATGGCCATATCGCTATGGTTCACGCCTATGAACATTCCTGGCTGATCCATCATTTTGCAGCGCGAAGAATGAGCAATCGTCTGCCCGGAATGACGGTATTAAAACATATTTTTCAATATGCGGGATCGTATAACCGACTGCCGTCAGCGGGCATGAATCATGTGATGACTTATTATCAACCTAATAATGACATCATCGAACGGATCTTCGGAAATTTTACCCGGCACTTAAATGACAGCAAGAAAAGTTCCGTGGATGTATTTTCATATATGCTGTTTCACAAAGAAAATCCTGCCAGGAAACTTCCAGATGATTGGGTTTTAAGAGAAATCACTCTCCGAGATCTATCGAAGTTGAAAGATTTTTATGAGTCGACTTCCGGCGGTCTATTATTGAGCGCCATCGGACTTGACGTTCCATCCGAATCGTTAAAAAAATCATTTGCCGACGCCGGCTTCATAAGAGAATACCGGACGTACTGTCTTTGCTACAAGGACAAACATATAGCTTTTTTTATCCTGGACCAATCGGACATCAAACTGAACCTCTCCGATTTAATTAACGGCATCAAAATTGTTATCACAGAACCGGACCTATTGTCATGGGCCATGCTCGCTGCAGTCGTTAATTGCCTGGGCGGGTATTACCCGGAAGCCAGTATCCCATTACTTATTTTTCCTTCCTGTTTTTTGACTCTGCAAAACATAACGGTGGAAAAGCAATATGCTCTGTGGATTCTGCACGCCAAAGCCTGTGATGATTTACTTGTATACATGAATCGACTGATTAATCTTCAGACAAGAAGGCAATAATGGAAGATAGTCCTCTTTACAACAGCATGATCATTCAAAATTATCTGGAATATTTGAGGAATGATTATCAGGACTTGAATATAGAGGACTTACTCAAAAACGCCGGCATTACCTTTCAGGAAATTGAAGACCGTGGACACTGGTTGACGCAGACGCAGGTCAATCACTTTCAACAATGTGTCGATAAAGCAACGGGGCAGCCTCATGTGGCCAGAGATGCGGGAAGATATGTGGCCTCGCCGAAGTCGTCAAGCATCTTTCGTCAGATTATTTCAAGTTTTTTATCGCCGGCGATCGCTTACTGGGCGGCGGGAAAAATGGCATTGTCGCTCAGTCGCCATCTATCATTACAAAGCAAATCCTTGGCTCACAATAAAATTGAAATTGTCGCAAAGGTAAAACCCGATGTAAAAGAAGAGCTTTTCCAATGTGAAAATCGCATTGGAATGTTTGAAGCGATCGCAAAATTTTTTACAGACAAATATGCTCACGTCGAACACCCCGAATGCGTTCATCGAGGTGACAGATATTGTCGCTATATCATCTCATGGCAGCTATCGCGATCTTTAAAATGGGGAAAAGCCAGTTTTTACGTTGCTATCTCAAGTTTGATTATTGTTCTTCCCTTCCTGTTTTTTCTAAATTTTAAAGATTGGTTAATCTTCTTATTTTCCGCCGCCTTGCTATCAACCGGCATGCTACTCTTCAGTTCTTTAATCCGGAACAAAGAATTGGCCACAAATTTGAGTGACCAGGGACAAGCTGCCGACGAAGTTGTCAAACAAGTTAATCTTCGCTACAATGAAATTCTACTCATTAGCGAAATTGGTGAAGCGGCTTCCAGCATTCTCGACCCTGGTAAGTTATTAATTTATATCGTTAATGCCCTGCAGAAACGCATACCTTTCAATCGTGGTATCGTGATGCTTGCCAACCAGGAAAGAACCCACCTGGATTACATTACCGGTTACGGTTATACATCTCACGAAGAGGCGCTGCTGAAAATAACCAAGTTCAACCTCACCAATCCGAACTCCAAAGGCGTGTTTTACCGTGCGTATAAGGAACAAAAACCTTTCCTGATCAACAGTGTTCAAGATGTTGAAAAAGATCTCTCGCAAAAGAGTTCCGGCGTTGCCAAAGAATTCAGTATTAATGCCTTTATTTGCGTTCCTATCGTTTACAAAGGAAAGTCGGAAGGCATTCTCGCGGTGGATAATACCATAGGAAAAAGTACGCCGACACAAAGCGACTTAAGTTTAATGATGGGTATTGCCCATGAGATTGGCATCAGCTTGAATAATGCATTCTCCCATAAGAAACTTCAAGAAAGTGAAGAACGTTTCCGCAATCTGAGCGACAGCTCTCCTGATATCATCTATCAACTGGATCATGAAGGACGAATTAAATATATAAATCCCGCCTGGGACGAGATCTTGGGGCAGAACAAGAATGACCTCGAGGGCAAACATATTTCCGATTTTATACGCCAGGAAGACCATCAAGCGCTTACCGAAACATTGCAAAGCATTCTTACCGATAAATTGAGAGTCAGAGATAAATATTTTACCATTTTCAATTCAAAAGGCTTGCCACATTACATCACCCTGACCGGCGCGCCTGATTATGATGCAGAAGGCAATGTCATCGGAATCGTCGGAACGATTAAAGACATCTCTAAATTACGCAGTATGGAAGCACAGCTTCTGCAGGCCTCCAAGATGGAAGCCGTGGGTACTTTAACCAGCGGCATCGCTCATGATTTTAACAACATCATTCAGGCGATTATGGGTTACAATCAATTAATGATTTCCGGCAGACTCGGCAACGAAACGGATATGCCTTACCTCACCAGCATCGGAGAACTCCTCACGCGGTCCCGCGAACTTGTCCGGCAACTACTTCTTTTCAGCAGAAAGGTCGAACCTATCGCTAAAGTGATCAACATCAATGAAGAGATCAAAAGCATCCACAGCCTGCTCGATAAATCGATTTCCAAAATGATCGAGATTAAAACCGATCTTAGCGAAGACATTTCCCTGATTAACGCAGATGCAAATCAGATCGGACAAATCATCATGAATCTGGTCATCAATGCCCGCGATGCAATGGGTGACAGCGGTAGCATTACGATCAGGACCGCAAATCTGATTATACATGAAAAAAATATGATTGACAGCTTTCACATCGATCCCGGTACTTATGTTCAATTGTCTATTGCGGACACGGGCTGCGGGATGGATCCAGAGATGACCAAACGCATCTTTGAACCTTTTTTCACTACCAAGAAACCGGGCAAAGGAACCGGCCTGGGGCTGGCGGTCGTTTACGGCATTGTAAAAAACCACGACGGTTTTATTTACTGTAAAAGCGAACCGCATAAAGGCACAATCTTTTCCGTTATTCTTCCCGCTTCAGCGACGGAAAGGGAACCGCAGAAGGTTCAAGAAAGGCCAAAGCAAACCGCTTACGGCACGGAAAAAATACTTTTGGCTGATGATGAAAAAAGCATCCTGGAGACGGTTAAAGACACTTTAAAGTTATTTGGCTATCAGGTTGTAACGGCGGAAAATGGCGAGGAGGCGCTGGAGATTTATCGCCACAAGAAAGATGAAATCGATCTGGTGATTCTTGATCTGATCATGCCGGGCGGTGGCGGCAAAAAATGTTTGCACGATTTGCTGGAAATCAATCACAACGTTAAAGTACTGATGACCAGTGGCTATTCCAGTAACCAGCAAATAGCAGATTTAAAACTCGCCGGCGCAGCCGGATTTATTCATAAGCCATACCGATCCGAAGATTTACTGTTCACGATTCGGGAAATTATTGATACGCAAAATCATTCTGATGACGATCGGATTCCCTTGCATAACAATAATGGCGTGTAGGTAAAACGCCTGGGATCCACGAGGTATTTCTCAAGGTCAATATAAAACTGCTGATGGCCACCTGGATATTCCTCAATCCAGTCTCCTGATTTTTTTGCCGCGATTTCCAGTTTTTTAGTCCAGTTATACTTATCTTTTTCTCTGATTTCGCCAAAAATTAAGTTGTGCGCCATCAGTTCCACGTTAATATTTTGAAAACCGTTGTCATACAGGAAGGAATAAAGCTTACGCCCGACAAAAGTATCAAAGTTATACTGTTCATCAAGCGTTTTCATGATCCTGTCAAGCACCACCGAAAGGGACACTGGCATGTCATAGTGCGTAAGACAATTGTAGTCCAGGTCGATCAGACACAGAGTGCCGCCGGGCTTCAGACAATTTTTGAGATTTTTTACAATATCCAATGCTTCCTTACGGAAATACTCCAGAACAAACCGAACCCAGATCAGATCGAATTCACCCAGCGGATCCATCGGCTCACACAAGTTCTGAAGGCTAAACGTAATTCCTTTTTTACCTCCGTAATGTTCCTGAGCGTATGATATTCGCTGTGCGGAAAAATCAATGCCCACAATACTGCCTTGAGGTTGAATCATATCATAGAGCAGCGATGTGGTTCTTCCCGGTCCACAGCAGCAATCTAAAATCCTCATGCCCGGTTTGACGCCACACCAGGCGGCCTGTCTGCGTAATGCATCAGCGTCTGTCTTAATATCGAGGCGAATGGCCTCCTCTTCACTTTCCATAAGATAATCGTTTACTGCGTTGAATTTCTTCACTAATAATTTTTTTTGCATGATCCGCCCCTAGAGAAGAATTGAGATATCCATTGCGGATGACTGTTAAAAAATGTTGTCCGCAGCAATCCATTGCCACCTTATCTGCATGATGTTTTTAACAGATCTGTAACATTCACGCAAGAAAATTGAATTGCCGGTTCCCAATAGTTAAAGACTCTGTAATGATTTTTGCTTTCATATCAGGGTAACAATCTCTCTCTTCTTCTGATAATTCTGAGATACTTACCAAGTTATGATAAACGCAGCCCAATCGGATGGTCCATATCCCCTTTGAATCATCGCATTCTGCGCCGATCTTAATGCATCGGCCGCACTGCCGCTTTTCCCCAGATTTTCATAAAACATCCCCATCAATGCCGCTTTCGATTTATCCTTAACCTCCCAGAGTTGAGTCATCACCTGCGGGCTGACGGCATAAAGCCATGCGCCCGTCAAAGCCGGTATTCCCGCACCCTTTGAAGATAATCCTCTTACCGCCCGGCATGCGCTCAACACAGCCGTGCGCCCACTCAGTTGCAGGCGGAAAATATCGCGACTGCTCAGGCATCCATGGCGCGCTTCGGTTGCAGCCGGAGGCAAACAGGAATCGAGCGGCGTCTCGTCCGTTAAATAGCAATTCAGGACAAAGTGAATAATATCATAGTCGCCGGTTAACTTTTGCAAATAATCACTGGATGAAGCGTCTTGGGCAACATAATCAGCCTGCGGAAATATTCTTTTCAGCATCTTGATCTCCTCTCCGGCGCGCGCGACAGTTGGTTGTTGTTCAACACACGGAGTGTCGGCCAGGATGATCGCCTTCTTCTCTCCCGACATTGGCTTCTTCGCCGGCAGATGTTTCAGCAGGCCGGCATGGGACAGATGAAAAATTGTAAAACCATCCACCAGATAAGACCGCGCATAACGCATCGAGGCAAAGGGCAGGTTGTAAAGCGCTCCATGGGGCACAAAACCCACCCGGTCCCCGTAAACAAATGGAATAACAGGTTTTAAAAATGTGTCGTAAAGTTTTTCAGCTAGAGCATTGGCCTGACTTCTATCCTTCGACATCATCGCACTGCCATGGGTGCGTACCAGCCGGTCAACGTCGTTGCGGGACATCCTGATTCTTTCCTGATGGAATCCATTTTTACTGATCACCCAAATATATAAATATTGTTCTCCGACATAATAGGTAAAAAGAGTTGTATTATGATCCAGTAGTCGCTGAATATCGCCCACCCCCGGAGAGACAACACCGACGAGTGAATATAGAGCTTCGTCCTGCTCTTTAATCCCGGCAAGCTTTTCAACATAGGCTCTGCGAGCTTTATCTACTTTACCAACCGTCTCCATAAAGACTGCGGCGCTGCTGACCGGTGATAAAAGCTTTTTGTAATGCCGGGCCAACTGTTGACGATAAACGCGCATTTGCTTTAAACCTTCCAAAACAACGGGTGTTTTCCCGATAACGTCTCCCGACAGCCGATCGGCCATCATAGCCGCTTTTGATCGTTCGGCCGTTTTGAAAGCCCCTCTTTCATCGTTCTTTCCGGCGTGCAGTTCGAGAAGCGCTTCGTAGATCGCCTGACGCTGGAAAGATCCGATTCCCCTGAAGTCCGCTTGACATGAAAGCCATGAGCCATGATCTTCCATCAGCGCCAGTGCCTTGTTCATGGCATTCATCGTCAGGTCAATGTCGCCTATTGCTTGATAATGATGAGCAAAAATCATGTTCGCCCAGATCGAATAAAAAGCCAGCTGATACCGATCGGCGATTGTGGCAAGGGCTTGACCCGCTTTGATCCCTTCGGACCTGTTTTTATCGAGGAGATAAACTTGATTGAGAATAAAAATACCGTCGGCTTCGCCCAAGTGATAATCGGTTTTTTGAGCTATGCTGACAGCCGTTTCAAGATTTTTAACGGCTTCCGGCAAATTTCCCGCGATCCCGTAAGCTAATCCCAGTAAATTGTGCACATCACATGCCATAGATGACGGGATGATCTCCGGAAAATAGCGATGGACTTTTGTATTCAGAATATTCTTATTTAAAGCGGAAACCTGCTCCAGATGCAATAGACCTTCGGAAATATTCCGGCGGATATTTTGATAGAAGTCCTCATCAAAATCCGATAGACCTAATCGGCCGGATACGGCCGGAAAGTAATCCGCCAGGATCAGTGTCATACCATACTTAAGCTCGGTATCGCGCCTGAGCGCCAGCAAGTCCGGATTGGTGGAATCGTTTGGGTTGGCCGCCAGGGCTTGTCCGAAGTATTTACGCGCCTTGGCATAATCGCCATTTTTTAAATGATAATCGCCATAATTATAGAAGATAAATGCATTGAAGGGACCCTTGAACCATTTTCTTTCCTGCTCTTCCACAGCGCGGTAAGCCGTTTGAAGGTTACCCAAGCGGACCAGCACAGATATTTTTCGGCTGAAAGCAGTCCCTTCCCCTGGGGCATTGTTCCGTTTACGAAATTCATCAATCGCGCGGTTGAAAAAATGAATCGACCGTTCCTGATCACCGGCTGACTCAAAATGGGTTGCCACACGGATGAAAATATAAGGCACAGCCCAGTCCAGCATGAGGCTTGCGCTTTTGATCGAATTGGCTTCACGGGTTGGAATATCCGCGTCATAAGGACCATTGAGTTCGACCGGAACTAAAAAAACAGGAGGCGTCGGCATGGTTGCCATCATGTTGGCGCAACCCCAAAAGCCCATCAGGGATCCCATCAATAGAAACCATTGCACCCGGCAAAAAAAAGAATGACGCATGATCAAGTCCGCTTTATTCTGAAGTGGTAAAAACAGGCCTGCTCTTCGCCAGGGTCTGCCACGCCATGCTATTTCAGGAAGCCCTGAATGATCCGGTTTACCGCCTGGTCATACGTCAATCCCAGGCTCATCAGTTTGGTCAGTTGATCACTCGCAATTTTCCCGATCGAAGCTTCATGGGTCAATTCTGCGTCAGGATGACCGGCTTTGAGTGACGGCATGGTTTCATTGGTTCCGTTATCCATAATAATCGCATCGCATTCAATATGACCGAAACATTTGTTCTGCGCATCCATGGTCGCGTAGAACGTCTGCTTGGAATTACCCTTCATTACCGACCGCGATATCATGTTGGCACGGCTTCCCGCGCCTTTTAAAACAATATTGTTTGTTGATACGGCTGTCTGCTCCCCGTCCGTTAAAACTCTTTCCGTAATGAGCAAAAGACTGTCCGACCCCAGCACCGCTTCATTGAGCCGGTTGGCTTCATCCACGCCGCTGATCTGGGTCAACTCCATCTCTGCGCGCGCGCCTTCAGCCAGAAATACTTTGGTGGTCGGATTGAGCGTCCTTCGTCCCTTGCCGTCGCCTGAGGCATAGTGCTTTTCAACATACGTAACCTTCGCCCTTTTGCCGACCTGAAAATCATGAATCCCGGCGTGTCCTTCCGGCTCCGACGAACCGCAGTGAATGCCGCAGCCGGCGACAATCGTCACCTCCGCGTCGTCTCCAATAATAAATGCATTATAGACGACATCATAAAGACCGGCCTGGCTCAGAATGACGGGAATATGGACCGATTCGTTTTTCGTCCCCGGTTTGATTGTAACAATAATCCCGGTTCCTTCGGCATTACTTTCAATGTTGATATTGGCCGATACCTGCCGGCTCAGAAGTTTGCCGTTTTTTCGTATATTGTAGGCGCCTTTGGGCAGTCCTTCCAGATCGGCGACCGTTTTTAATAATGATTTATCTAAAGCATCCAGCATCGCGGTCTCCTTCACAGCTGTCTCGATAAGTACACACACTCAAATCATCCAGAAGCGGCATAGCGCCTTCCAGGTTTCCGTTATAGACAATCTTGCCTGAATTGATGATAATCACAACATCCGCCGCTTCCAAAAAGGCTCTGTTATGACTGACGACGATTGTGGTTGTAAGATTTTCGGCCAATTCTTTCTTCAGAAGACTGACCATCGGACCAATCGTCCATAAATCAATCCCTGTATCCGGTTCATCATATATCGCCAGACTGGGATTGGCGGCAATGGTAATCGCCAACTCGATTTTCTTGATCTCACCGCCGGAAAGCTTAGTGTCCACCTCTTTATCCAAAAAGGACAAAGGACAAATGCCCACTCTTCCAAGGATCTCCAGGAGTTTATTCTCATCTTCAATGCCGGTGGCAATCGTCATCAGATCACGAAAGGTGATGCCTTTGAAGCGTGCGGGTTGTTGAAAACTGTAAGCAATGCCGGCTTTGGCCCGCTCGGTAATCGTCCAGGTGGAAATATCCTGTCCATTGAAAATGATCGCGCCCTGCGATATCGGATTAACACCCATGATCAATTTGGCCAGTGTCGTCTTACCACTGCCGTTGGGTCCGGTAATCGCATAAAATTTGCCATCTTCGAAGGTGAAATTGATTCCGTCAATGATGTTACGCAAGCCGCTGCTGTTTTCTTCACTTTCCTGTACGGTGAAATATACATTCTTTAATTCCAGCATGAATTGGATCTGCCTTTTCTTTGATAATTTTTACGCTCTGGCTATATGCCGATTTATTTCTTATGTCAATGGGGAAGGGGGAGAGGTTCTTAGGCTGAAGGCTGAAGGTCTATTTTGTAAGCCTTCGGCGTTATATTATCTTTCTGGATGCCGGCTTCTGCCGGCATGACGGCGCGTTTCGCGCCTTTCATCTTAGCCTTCAGTCTCTTCCTACTCCTCTCCTGCCCTTTTGGGATAGCCGGTGATGTCGCGGATTTCCTCATAGAGGGGCTTTAACCTCTTATACATTTGTTTGTAAACACGTTGATAGAGCTGATTGTATGTTTTGTGCGTATTCAGATCCGGTTCGAAATACTGTCCGATGTGTGTCATCTCGTCAACAGCTTTCTTAAAGTTCCGATGCAGTTTCAGGCCGACCGCCGCGTCGATGGCCGCACCCAGTCCCGATGTTTCATAAATATGTGAGCGTGCTGTCGGCATGCCGAAGATATCAGCGGTGAGTTGCATAGCCGCGTCGCTTTGCGAGCCACCGCCGGAGACACGCAATTCAGTAATATCCACGCCGCTGCGCTTTTCCTGACGCTCCTTACCCTCCCTGAGGGCGTATGCCAAACCTTCCAGCATAGCGCGATAAAGGTGCGCCCTGTTATGCACATCGCCAAAGCCGATCACGGCGCCCTTGGCCTCCGGCCCCGGCACTTTAATACCCGGCGACCAGTAGGGCTGGAGTATCAGTCCCATGGAACCCGGCGGCACTTGGTGTAAGAGATCTTCAATAAGCGTTTCGACTTCAACACCCCGTTCCTCAGCGATCTGCTGTTCCAACTGCGCAAATTGTTCCGTAAACCAGCTGACCATCCAGTAGCCCCGGTAAATCATTATTTCCAGACTGTAGGCATCCGGCACTGCCGAGGGATAAGGAGGAATCAGCGGAATGGCCTCAATATATTTGTAGTGCGTCGTATTGATGGTGGCGGTTGTGCCGTAACTCAGGCAGCCGATATGCGGTTCAAGGCAGCCGGCGCCGATTACTTCACAGGCCTTATCCGCGGCGGCGGCGATTACCGGCAATCCTTCCGGGATGCCGGTATCCTCGGCAGCCTGCCTTGTAATCTGTCCCAGTACGCCCGAAGGCTCGATCAAATCCGGCAGCATCTGAGGTTCAACCTGTGTAACCTGCCATTTCCAGTTCCACGAAGACGCCCAGGCCTTCTTTTTATAATCGAAGGGTACATAGCCGACCTGACATCCGACGGAATCAACAAACCGGCCAGTCAGACAGTAGGTCAGATAGCCGG
>JANYAF010000047.1 GCA_025355175.1 Deltaproteobacteria bacterium
GCGCTGATTACGATTATATCCGGCTTTCTTGTGATCGGGCTGGAAATAGAAAATCCATTCCGCATGATGTTTTATTTTTTTGCTTCGCCGAATTTCTCGTCCAACATCTGGTGGATGGGCACTCTGTATATGTTTTACATGATTTTCCTGGCGATAGAATTTATTTTGCTTTTACGCACATCTCATCGCCTTGCCGCCTTTTTCGGATTCTTAAGCGTCCTTTCCGGCGTCTCTGCGCACAGCAATCTGGGCGGCATCTTTGCCATGCTAAGCGGCAGAGATGTTTGGTATGGTCCCTTTCTCCCCGTTTATTTTATATTGTCGGCGATGATGACGGGAAGTGCCTTCATTATCCTTTTTAGCATCGTGGCGCAAAAGCTCCGCGGGCAAGGTATGAATGAAGATGAACAAAAGTCGCTTGCGCTGGTGAGTAAGCTGGCCATGCTGATGATTGCCGCTGTGGCTTTTTTGACCATCTGGAAGATGATCACCATGACGACCGGTGGCGAAACCCGCCTGATTACGCTGCATGAAACAATCAGCGGGTCTCATGCCTTTAGTTTCTGGGTTCTGGAAATTGCCTGTGGGTTGGTCATTCCCTTTTTCCTTTTGTTTTTGTCTGGTGGCAGGAAGCGCGGATTAATGGGAGTTGCCGCAGGCTTTATGATCTTCAGCATCTTCTTCATGCGTCTGGATCTGGTCATTGTGGCGCAAATCGTTCCTTTGTATTGGGATCTGGGCGTCAAGGAATTTTCACAATTGCATACCTATGCTCCCACGTGGAAAGAGATTCTGGTGTCTCTGGGCGGCATGGGATTTTGCGGTATGGCTTTTTTGCTGGGAGAAAAGGTATTCAACGGCTTTAGCGAAATCCGTTGTGCCAACGCGGTCGAAAACGGAAAGGCTGAGAGTGAACCATGATTTTCAATCCGTTTGATACAGAAAAAATTTTGGAAAAATCGGAAACGATTTCCGGGTTTGACCGCCGGGAATTTCTGAAAATTGGGCTTACGATTACCGGCGTATTTGCCGGTGGTTCGATCGCGTCTGTGGTGTCCGCGGCGGAAAGAATTTTTCCACGCGGTTCCTACTTCGAGAAGTATCCCTATAAACCGCATTACAGCATGGTGATCCGGGTGGACCAGTGCATCGGATGCCGCCGTTGCGAAAAAGGGTGTGTGACCACCAATGCGGTGCCGGACTATGGCTGGCGAACAAAGGTTCTGGAGCGGGAAGTCCCGGAAGCGATCGGTCAAAAAAGAGAGTTCATTCCGGTGCTGTGCAACCAATGCAACAATCCGCCTTGCGTCCGTGCTTGTCCCGTCAGAGCGACCTATAAGGATAAGACCCATGGCATTGTGATGATGGACAACAAGAAATGCATCGGCTGCAAAATCTGCATGGTGGCCTGTCCTTATAATGCCAGGTATTTCAATGAAGAAAAACACGCCATCGATAAGTGTGATTTTTGTTTTGAATCTAGACTTTCCAGAGGAGAGAACAATACCGCCTGTTCGATTTATTGCCCGGCGGATGTCCGTGTGTTCGGCGATCTGTCCAATCCGAAAGATCGCGTATATCAATTGATTCATCAGTTGCAGAAACCCGTCTGGGTTCTTAAAAAGGAAACAGACGCCAGACCCAACATTTTTTACATGAAAGGGTAGGCACGGGAGAAATGTACAAACGGCTTATCGTCACCATCAGTCTGCTTTTGATCTGTATTGTATCTTCCGGTGTGAAGGCGGCCCAGCCGGCTAAAGGCATTCTGTATACCAAACCGCTGGAATCCGTTATTTTCAGTCATCACGCCCATGCCGGGAAAGATGTTTCCTGCGCCACCTGTCACAGCGGACTTTTTGAGATGGAAGCCCTGCATGTCCAGGATCAGAAAGACTTCACCATGGATTCCCTGTATAAGGGAAAATACTGCGGGGCCTGTCATAACGGTAAAAAAGCATTTGCCTCGGATACCCAATGCGCGCGTTGTCATCTGGGCTCCAATGCCGCGACCCCGCAAAAAGAAGCGCCGGCTTATAAAATGTCCGTCACGTTGGGCAAGCGTGATAAAGATGTGGTCTTCCACCATGAACCTCACCTGAAAAAAGCCAATTGCCGAAGCTGTCATAATGCTTTGTTTCAACCAAAAGAGGGAGCGGCCAAAATTAACATGGCCGCACACGACAAACCGCAATATTGTTTTGCCTGTCATGATCAGCGGGGGAAGAATGGTTTTACATCAAATGATTGCAGCCGTTGTCATAAGAAGTCACCCGCGGCTCCGACGGAAACGATAAAGTACGGGAAGGGCGCAAAGGCCGTTTCTTTCAAACATGAAACTCATCGGCTATCAGACGGTTGCAAGGCCTGCCATCCGCAGACCTATGCTTATCGCAGGACTGAGACTAAAATCGATTTCAATGATCACATCAACGGTAAATCCTGTTTCACCTGTCATGCCCCCAAAGGCGGGCCCGCCTTTTATGACTGCAACCGCTGCCACAAGGATAAGCCAGCCGCCAAGACGCCGGCTTATTATCCGAATACGCTGAAATATAAAACCGTTATGCAAAATGTTTATTTCCATCACGCCAGCCATGCGGTCTTTTCATGCAATCAATGTCATCCTCAGCCGTTTGTTGTTAAGAAAGGTCAGACCAAAATGGTCATGTCAGAGATGCTGCATGGCCAGACCTGCGGCATGTGCCACAACGGCAGCAAAGCATTTTCCGCGCGTGACTGCGCCAGGTGCCACAAAAAGTAAGTCGGTTGATCGATGGATCGATGCGGTTCACATCCCGATGTTTTGACAATCGGTATTGTTGCATTGAATCGTATGTCATGGTAGAAACGCACTCAATAAACATCAGGAGATAACTCTTTTGACCAAAAACAAATCCGGCATCTGGTCCTTTTTTTCATCTGTTCAACTGGCTATCGTCCTCCTTTCGTTAATCGCTTTCTTTGCCCTTATTGGAACCCTTGTCCCGCAGCGTGAAGCGGCAGTGGAACTGGCCGGGCGTATGTCACCGGGGCTTTTTTCCTTTCTGCAGAAAATGCAGATTTTTGATCTGTACCACTCCATCTGGTTTTTCCTCCTGATGGGTCTTTTGGCTGTTAATCTGCTGATCTGTTCATTGGATCGATTTTCGATGGCCTGGCGTCGTTTCCGTTTGCGTCCATCTCCGCAAAATGAAAATGCTTTTAAAGATTGTCCGCGTGAAAACACGATTCATACAAGTACGGACATTCAGAAGGCAACTGATATTGTCGCTGATATTTTGAAAAAGAGATACCGCCGTTTTGATCGAAAGGATGAAGACAAGGGCGTTTTTCTTTGTGCCGACAAGGGACGCTTCTCCCTTTTTGGCGTTTATATTGTTCATTTGAGCTTTCTGGTCTTAATTACCGGCGCCATCATCGGATCGGTTTTCGGCATGGAGGCCTATGTTAATATCACTGAGGGTGAGATGGTAAATGCCGTCAATTTCCGCAACGACAACCAGAGCCTGCCTCTGCCTTTTTCCATACGCTGCGATAAATTTGCCGTAGAGCTTTACGAAAGCGGCGCGCCCAAAACATTCCAGTCGGATTTAACGTTTTTAAAGGATAATCAAGTCATCCGCCAGGGGAAGCTTCTGGTCAACCATCCCATCGAACATGAAGGATTCCGGTTTTATCAGTCCAGTTACGGTGTTGCGCCGGGTGGGAAAGCGACACTGGCACTACTTCGGGATGGCGGCCGCCGGGATGTGATAAATGTCGGCGCGGACTATACGTTTGAACTTCCGGGCAAAGAAGGAACCTTTCGTATTTTGCGGATGGAAGAAAATCTGATGAAAATGGGGCCGGCGATTAAAGTCGTCGTTCGTTCCAAAAAGGAAGAAGTTTCCTTCTGGGTTTTTCAACAGATCGATAAGATCCTAGAAACAAACTCGGATATCATCCAGCAGGTGCCGATCTTCAATCCCGGGCTTTTCCGCCCTTATACGTTTACGTTGGTAGGATTGGAAGAAAAGTATTACACCGGCTTGCAGGTGACCCGCGATCCGGGAACGCCGGTAGTTGCCGCCGCCGCCGTACAGCTGATTTGCGGATTGATGCTGATCTTGTTTTCTTATGCCCGCCAGGTCTGGATTCGGATTGATCGTGATAAAGATGAGGTGCGTATCAGCATCGTGGGACGAAGCGCTAAGAACAAGGCGGGCCTGGAACGGGAAATTCAATATCTGCTTCGGGAGCTTAAGGATAATCTGGAGAACGCTAAATGATTAATACAAACATCTTGAGCTGGGTGACATTTATCTATTTTGCCGCTTTTGTTTTTTATCTATTCCGGATGATTCTGGGTCGGGAATTCTGGGGCAAGCTGGCGACATGGACGGTGCTTGCGGGGCTTGTCGCCCAGAGCGTCGCTCTGATCATCCGCTGGAAAACATCCTATGACCTTGGCATGGGGCACGCGCCTCTGTCCAACTTTTACGAGTCGCTGATTTTTTTCGCCTGGACAATTGTTCTGTTGTATCTGCTGATGGAGTGGCGATTGAAAAATCGCAGTATCGGCGTTTTTGTCCTGCCGGTGGCGTTTCTGATCATGGCTTACGCATCCATTGCCCCCGGAATCAGCAACCGCATCGAGCCGCTTATTCCTGCATTGCAGAGCAATTGGCTGACGTCGCACGTGTTGACCTGCTTTATGGGCTATGCCGCATTTACCGTGGCGTTTGCGCTGGGTATCATGTTTTTTATCAAGCAGGCGGCAGGCAATGATTCGTCTAAATCCGGTGCTTTTATCCGACGGCTTCCGTCCGAATATCAGATGGACGAACTGATGTATTCCTGTGCCGCTTTGGGTTTTATCTTCTTGACGCTGGGCATTGTGACCGGATCTGTCTGGGCACACTATGCCTGGGGGTCTTACTGGAGTTGGGATCCGAAGGAAACCTGGTCGCTGATTACCTGGCTCGTCTATGCCGTCATGCTGCATACCCGCCTGGTGCGCGGCTGGCGCGGCCGGCAGATGGCGATCATGGCGATTGTCGGCTTTGCCTGCGTTTTGTTCACCTATCTGGGCGTGAATTTCCTGCCGAGTTTGCACAGCTACATGACATAATCATTTCTTCAGGAAGTCCAGAACTTCGTTAATGTCCGGCAATTCCTTGATCGGATAGACCTTGACGAAAATGGCCTTTCTCTGTTCGTCGAGAATAACGTTAGCTCGTTCGGAAAAGCCGAACTTGTCAATGAATAATCCAAGTTTTGCCGCAATGCCACCGTGTGGCCAGAAATCCGCCAGCAGATCGACTTTTTCAATTCCCAGACTTTTCGACCACGCTTTCTTGCAGGGCACGGAATCCACTGAAAAACCCAGCGGCATGGTATTGAGCGACTGAAAGGTTTCAAAGTTGGTTTCCAGCGATTGCATCTGTTTGGCGCAAACTTCCGTCCAGGCCAGCGGATGAAAAGAGAGCAGAATCTTTTTGCCTGAAAGCTGTACCGTATCAACTACCGCTTCCGTATGACTTTTTAATGAAAAATCCCCAACTACATTACCGACTTGAATTCTGGCCATGTTATTTTCTCCTTTGTTTGAATGAACAAGTGTTTTGACATTTGTGTCCGGCATTTGCCGGATTCTGTCCCGCTGTGGCGGGCCTCCACCTTCGGCCTTTAGTCTTCGGTCTTCAGCCTTCAGCATCGAGTATCGGATAATCCGTATAGCCTTTGGGACCCGGCGTGTAGAAGGTGGCGTCATCCCATTTATTCCACGTAGCGCCGGCGGCGATTCGTTCCACCAGATCGGGATTGGCCAGAAATGCTTTACCGAAAGCCACGGCGTCGGCACGGTCTTTTTCAATGACCTGTTTACCGCTTTCGGCTCGGAAGCCGCAGTTGATAATCAACTTGCCTTTATAGCGCGGCCGGAAATGTTTGGCGACTTCCTTGACGGCGTAGGGAACATTGTCCACCGGCGCCATGGGTTCCGTGAAGTGGACATAGGCCAGATCGTCGTAATCGTTGAGACGCTCGACGATATGTTCGAATGTCGGGATTGTGTCTTGATCGATTGTGATGCCGAAAAAACCGTGTGCGGAGGGATTGAGCCTGACGCCGACGCGGTCGAAACCTATGGCCTGACCGACTTCTTGTAATGTTTCAAAAAAGAAACGTGTTTTGTTTTCGTGCGAGCCGCCGTACTCATCCGTGCGGGTGTTGGCGCAGTTGGCGAAAAACTGATGGAAGAGATAGCCATTGGCCGAATGAATCTCCACGCCGTCGAATCCGGCAACTAGGGCGTTTTGGGCCGCCCTGCGGAAATCATGTGTGGTGTTGTGAATCTCCGCAACGGTCAGAGCGCGCGGCTCTACGGTGTTCTTGAAGCCTTCCGCTGTAAAGGCCTTATCCTTGGGGTTGATCGCCGAAGGCGCCACAGGCGGCTTGCCGTCATGAAAATCGGGATGCGATATGCGACCAACATGCCAGAGTTGACAAAAGATGTGGCCGCTTTTCTGATGGACTGCACCCGTGACCAGCTTCCAGCTTTCCACCTGCGCGGGGCTATATATACCCGGCGTGTTAATATATCCCACCGCTTCTTTGGAAACTTGGGACCCTTCCGAGATGATCAGGCCTGCGGAAGCGCGCTGGGCATAGTATTCGGCAATCAGCGGTGTGGCTTTGTTTTCGGGGTTGTCCGCGCGGCTGCGCGTCATGGGCGACATGAAAATCCGGTTGGGAAGTTCCATGTGGCCGACTTTGATCGGTTTTAAAAGCATGTTTTTCATGGCACCCTCTTCAGTCTTATTCTATTGCCATCAGTGACTGCCAGCGTTCCCATTCGGTTGCGTGCGGCAGGCCGTGGTCTTTAATCAGCTTTAAAATGGGTTCTTCATTGAACCTCAAATAGGGATTGATTTTGCGTTCATCAGCCATCGTGGAATAGACAAAGTCCGAGTCGTAGGATTTCCGGAAACGCTCGATGTCTTTATTATCCGGTTCCAGATGTCTGGCGAAGGCCAGTGAATCGCGGACATAGTCGTGCCCCGCGAAAACCCGGGTATCATCCGGCAGAGTCATCAGACGTTTAATTGATTCAAAGAAACCTTTCGGGTCACCGGAAAAACAATTGCCAATGGTCGCGTTAAATAACGTGTCGCCGGTAATCAGATTATTGCCTGCGTAAAAGCAAATCGAGTCTTTGGAATGGCCGGGCGTCCGGTAAACAACAATGGGCTCATGGTCAATCAGGATGGTTTCGTTATCGGCCAGTGTTGTGCAATCCAGAAATTGGGCTTTTGTTTCTCTGAGCAGATAGTCGTCACCCGGTGTGTGATCGAAATGCTGATGGGTATTCGTGATATAAGTCAGCGTCAGGGAATACTTGTTCAGAAAAGCCAGTATTTCCTGCCATGCGCCGCCGTCGATGGCCAGGGCGTCGGCCTTGCCGTAAAGAAGATAGGCCAGATTGTCACCGTATCGAAACTGTTCAATGTTGAGCATGTTGGTTCCTTTATTTCACAATTTTAAAAATTTCTTTGGCTTTCGGGTCGGCGGCGGTGCGTAGGAGTTCGAATAAAACCATTTCCGTAGAGGTGATCTGAGCGCCGGCGCTTTTAATGGCCTGAATGCCCACCTCGCGGTTTTCGGGCGTGCGCGACGAAACGGCGTCCGCGACCAGATGAACCGTGTAACCGTTGGCCATTAAATCCAATGCGGTCTGATAAACGCAAACGTGGCATTCGATGCCGGTCAGGACCGCATGCCGGCGGGTGAGGGATTCCAACTGATCATGAAATAAGGTGTTGGCCCAGCAGCTGAAAGATTCCTTGGCAATCGGCCGGACGCCTTCGAGCTCTCCTGACAGTTGGGGAATGGTCGGCCCCAGTTTTTCGGGGATTTGTTCCGTCACCATGATTGGCAGATTCAGCGCCTTGAATCCCTGAATCAGCTTGGCGCTGTTGGCAAAAAGGTTTTCTTTGTCAATCATGGCCCGGGCCAGATTGCCCTGAAAATCGATCATAATTAATGCGGCGGTGGTGCGGCTGAGCATGGTTCCTCCATCGTTATCTATTTTCGTGTTGACGAAACAATCTAGTTAATTTACTTAATTCTTGTCAATCATTATTATTGCTGGTAAAAGAATAAAAAAAACGGGGAAGAGAAATGACTTTACCTACTTATGAAAATGTTCTGTTGCATGAATACCGTGACGGCGCTTTAACGGAAGTGTCGCTGCCGTTTTCCACGGAATATGCTGTGCTCCTCAAAATCAACGGCAGCGCTTACGTTACGATGGCCTGTTCCGGCAATTACCTGCAGAAACACATTACCGGTTATTTAATCACGGAAGGCATTATCAACAGCATTGATCAAATTGAGAAAATGGAAATTGACGAAGCCAATTTGACAGTCAATGCTGTTTTAGCCAAAGATAAGATCATCGATGAACAACTCGAACGCATTAAAACCATTTCCGCCGCCGGCGGCAGAAGCAGAAAAAATCTGCCTTCCTGTGACCGGATCCGCAAAGATCTGCCGCAGGTCCGGGCGGAGATTATCCTGAAATCTATGAATGAATTCCTGACATATTCACGGGAACATGAGTCCACACACGGTGTCCACAGCGCCGCGCTGTATTCGCTCACAGGCAAGCGCCTGGTATTCTTCGACGAGATCGGCCGGCACAACGCCATCGACAAAGTCATCGGCCACGCGGCAGTCAATAACTTAAGCCTGGAAGACAAAATAATCTGTTCCACCGGACGCATATCCAGCGAGATCGCCTTTAAATTCATTAACGCCCATGCGCCCGTTCTGGTCACGCGTGCGTCGCCAACCACACTGAGCGTCAGGCTCCTGCGACAGTATAACATTCTGAGCATTATCCGCGTAGTGAACGGCCGGTTTTATGTCGTGAATGGCAGAGAAAAGATTATTCTGTAAATCTAAAAGGGATCATGGGTTATGGGGACGGGACGAAGCTATCCTGTCAGCAGGTATAAAGCTGGGCGGTAAATATTAGCTTTCTGAACTTGCTAATTGACGGCTTTTGAAAACCATGCAAGATTACAATCACGAATGGTTGAAATTCGAGAGGAACCGATCCATTTGATTTAAGAAAATTTAACAAAAGAGAGAACGCCATGGCCGATCCAATGAAAGTAGTCTTAAAGATTACGTCTGTAAAGGGAACTTGTGCAGCAGGGCACAAGGTAGGGGATGAATTTGATTTAAGTAAAGACTTTGTCCTGGGATACTCAGGCAGCGGGAAGACTCTTTGCCCTTCTGCGTTTTATGCCGCTTTTCCGAATTGGCGGGTTCTCCGTTTTGGCGGGGAACTACCTTGGGAAGAAGATAAGGATACAGCCTCTATAGCCTGCCCTGACCCCCTGAACCCATTGATTATGGAATTAAGAAGGATAAGAGAATAGCGGGGCCTTCAGCCTTAAGTCTAAAATCTCTATTTCTTCTCGCTAAGTTCCAGCAGGATGCCGCCGGTGGATTTGGGATGGACGAAAGCGATTTTTGCGCCGCCTGCGCCGTAGCGTGGTTTTTCATCGATTAGGCGCACGCCTTTGGCTTTGAGTTCGATAAGCGCCGCTTCCAGATTATCCACGCGCAGCGCCAGATGTTGAAGGCCTTCACCGTTTTTTTCAATATATTTGGCAATGGGTCCGTCCGGCGACGTGGATTCCAGAAGTTCGATCTCCGAATCCCCCACGGGAAAGAAAGAAACCTTGACTTTCTGTTCGGCTACTTCTTCCACGCCCGCCGATTTGATGCCGAGCATTTCATAAAGCTTGGAGCTTTCCGCCAGATTTTTTACCGCGATGCCGATGTGATCAATTTTCAAAATGTTCATTCTTCAATCTCCTTATATGTCGTATCTCGTCGTTCGCATCTCGTGATTCGTGCAGGGAGCGGTCGCGTGACCCGTAAGTTATTGAAACCGTTCCCTGCATTTTATCCTACAGCCTAATAAGAGCCTGCAGCCTATTAGGCTTTTGTTAAAATTTCTGTCCCTTCAGACAAGCAAGCACACGGGCGGCGGCTGTGGTAGGCGTCACCGTTCCTGCTTCAACCTCCGCAAGTGAGGCGGCCATTATATCGGCGGCGGGGCTTTCGTAAAACCATTCCTGAACCCCTTCACGCACGATAAATTTCAACCACTCTTTGGCTTGTTCCTGTCGGTTTTTTTGTAGTTCGCCACTTGCCGTTAGTTTTTCGCGATGCTCGAGTATAATTTTGAGTATGTTTTGCAATCCGGCCATGGTGATGGAACTGCAGGTTACAACCGGTGGCGACCAGTTCTGGTAAGGGCGCGAAAGCAGGTGAAACGCCATTTCATATTGACGCCTGGCCATCTTGGCCCGCTCGATATTATCGCCGTCGGCTTTGTTGACGGCGACCGCATCGGCCAGCTCCAGAACGCCTTTTTTGATGCCCTGCAATTCGTCGCCGCCTCCGGCAATCATCAGCACCAGAAAGAAATCAACCATCGAGGCCACGGTGACTTCGGATTGGCCGACACCGACCGTCTCGACCATCACGGCGTTAAATCCGGCCGCTTCACAGACCAGCAAGGATTCACGCGTCTTGCGGGCGACACCGCCCAGGGTTTTGCCCGAGGGAGAAGGGCGGATAAAGGCTTTATCGTTCACGGCCAGCTTTTCCATTCGCGTTTTGTCGGCCAGGATGCTGCCGCCCGTTTTGGGAGAGCTGGGGTCAACCGCCAGAACAGCCACATGGTAACCTTTCTGCGTCAGCATAGTTCCGAAGCTTTCGATAAAGGTGCTTTTGCCCGCGCCCGGAAGTCCCGTGATGCCCAGACGCAAAGCCTTGCCCGTATATGGCATCAGCGAATCCAGAATTTGCCTTGATAATTCCTGATCGGCAGGCAAAGAGCTTTCGACGAGGGTGATCGTTTTGGCCAGCATTCGCCGGTCCCGATCCAACACACCTTGAACGTAGGGCTGTACATCTTTTTTTTCCATAGTCATCTCGCTTTCAGGTTCGTCCTGCGTTTAGTTGATCTGTCCTTTCTGGAAAAATGTCATTGGCTTTACGCGGCAATATATTGAATCGCTTCATACGCAGTTTCATCAATCTGGCTGATTTGAATTATGGTAATTATACCGGAAGGTGGTGTGGTAGGCAATTCAAATTTCAAGCTTTTAAATTTCAGGCGATGGCCCATCACCTATCTTCTATTTTGCTATTTTTGCTTGAATCCGGTCCTGATATTCTCTGATTTCGTGGCGCAGAATATCCAGATCGGCAATGCGGTCATCGAGCCGCTTCAAGTGACTGCCGAGCAGCTCCAGAAGGCGTTTGAGTACTTTTTCGCTTGATTTTTCATAGGTCCACATCGCTTCCAGTTCCTGCATCTCCGATAACGTCATGCCCATGATTTTCAATCGTTTGATCAGTTTCAGGCGGCGCAGATCTGCATCCGTATAAATTCTGCGGCCTCCCTCGACTCGCTTGATGGAATTGAGCAGACCGATTTCTTCGTAATAACGGATGGTCCTCTGGCTCATCTCCAGATTTTTAGACATTTCTCCAATGGACGTAAATTCGTCACTCATGGTTTGCTCCAGATTTTTGAAATATTTTGTATATGGGGTACGCCGCAGGGGCACGCTGCTGCGTGCCCCTGCCTCTTAGGATGCGCTGTATTTTTCTTTTAGTTCCCGCTTCAGGATTTTTCCTGACGGATTCTTAGGCAGTTTGTCGACAATGATGATCTTCTTGGGGCATTTAAATCCAGCCAGCTTTTCCTTGCAATGGGTGATAATCTCTTTCTCGCCAAGCACTATACCCTTCTTCGGAACAACGACGGCCGCCACGATTTCTATCCATTTGGGGTCGGGCAGGGCGATTACAGCTACCTCTTCGATGCCCGGATACTGGTAAAGCAATTCCTCGACTTCACGCGACGCGACGTTTTCGCCGCCGGACTTGATCATGTCTTTTTTGCGGTCGACTACATAGAGATAGCCATCCTCGTCAAACCGGCCCAGATCGCCGCTGTGGAACCAGCCGAATTGGAAAGCCTCGGCGGTTTTTTCAGCGTCGTTGAGATAACCGGTCATGACATGGCCGGAGCGATGAACAATTTCTCCGACGGTTCCGACGGGGATAAACTTTCCGTCGTCGTCCATCAGCCGGGTCTCGACGTTTAGAACTGGTTTGCCCGCGGAACCCGGTTTTAAAAGCTGATCCTCGGGCTTCAGGATGGTAGCCACCGGGCCCATCTCGGTCTGGCCGTAATAGTTCCAGAGCTTCAGGCCACGGAACGTGACAGCAAGTTGTTTGATAATTTCCACCGGCATGATGCTTGCGCCATAGGCCGCCTTTTTCAGGCTCGCGTGGTTGTATTTTTTAAATTCCGGATGATTCAAAATCCCGATCCAGACCGTGGGCGGGGCGAACATATGCGTGATCTGGTATTTTTCAATGAGCTTGATCATTTCCAGGGGATCCGCCTTGTGCAGGATGACATTGGTGGCCCCGATATACAGATAGGGCATGAGGAAGCAGTGGAGTTGGGCGCAATGGAACAGGGGTAAGGCATGTAGGCTCACATCATCGGTTTCGTATTGCCCATCGAAAATGCAGCTGTGATATTGTGACATGAGTGCCCTGTGCGAGAGCATGGCTCCCTTGGGTTTAGATTCTGTCCCGCTGGTGTAAGGAATTTGTACGATATCTTCTGCGCTGACTTCCACCTGGGGCTCGTCGTAGGGCATAGTCTCCATTTCCGTGATCATGTTGAAGAAACCCTCAGGAACCATGGAATCACCCAAAGGGATGAAACCCCACTGCTCCACAGTGGCGAATTTATCCTGGTCTTTGGCAATGATCGGGTACAGAATGTCTTCCACAATAAAGATCCGCGAACCGGAATGATTGATGACGTAGGCGATTTCATCGGCGTTGAGCATGTAGTTAATGGGAACCTGGATGGCGCCGATCTTAGCCAGACCGATCATACTGATGGGATAGTAATGCGAGTTGTATGCGTAGACCGCCACCCGGTCGCCCTTCTGAATACCATAACTGGTCATGAGGTTGGCAAAGCGCCTGGCCTGCCGCTCGAGTTCATAAAACGAAAGTTTCAGGTCGCGGAAAATAATGGCAGTTTTGTCACCGTATTTTGTTGCGGCCCTCCGGGCCATATCGCCGATGGTGTCTCTGTGGCAAATGTTGCTCACATTTAGGTCCTCTCATGATGAATGTAGGTTTTAAGACGGACCCCCTCGTGTGACCTTTAGGTCAGCAAGGGGGTCGGTCTTTAACCTTCTTTATATTTTTCCTCAAATATCGCTCGCATCTTAAACTTCTGAATCTTGCCGCTGGCCGTCATCGGATAGCTGTCCACAAATTCCCAATACTTCGGAATCTTGTGCCGGGCGATTTTCCCTTTGCAGAATTCGACAAATTCTTCTGCCGTGGCCGTTTGTCCGTTTTTCAACTGGATAGCCGCCAGAACCTGCTCTCCATATTTTTTGTCGGCAATGCCGATGGCCTGGACGTTGACGACCTTTGGATGTGTGAAGAGAAATTCTTCCAATTCGCGGGGATAAATATTTTCACCGCCTCGAATGATCATGTCTTTAATCCGGCCGGTTACTTTAAAATACCCGTTTTTGTCCACGACGCCCAGATCGCCCGTGTGCAGCCATCCGTCCTGGTCGATGGTGTTAGCCGTGGCGTCGGGCATTTTGTAGTATCCCTTCATCACGCAGGCGCTACGTGTGACGATTTCACCCTGCGTGCCTGCGGGTAAATCTTTGCCGCTTTCGGGATCAATGATTTTGCCTTCGATGTCCGGCAGCAGACGGCCAACGGTTGCGACGCGCAGCTCAACCGGATCGTCGCGCCGCGTCATCGTCATGACCGGCGAGGACTCGGTCTGGCCGAAGGCAATGACAATTTCGGAGCAGTGCATCTTTGTGTTTACTTGATTCATGGTTTCGATGGGGCAGGGCGCGCCTGCCATAATGCCGGTACGCAGAGACGTCAAATCATAATGGTCGAAATCGGGATGATGCAAAATGGTTACAAACATCGTGGGCACCCCGTTGACAGCCGTGCATTTTTCTTGCGCAATCATTTCCAGTGCTTTTTGCGGATCGAAGAATTCCAGAAGAACCATGGCCGAGCCATGGTACACGCAGTTGAGCGTGCTCATGACGCAGCCGAAGCAATGGAAGACAGGCACCTGAATCAACAGGCTGTCTTTTTCGGTCATGCCCATCACATCGCCGACCATACGGGCGTTGTTGACGATGTTGTGGTGCGTCAGCATAACGCCTTTGGGAAAACCGGTTGTCCCGGAGGTGTATTGCATATTGATCACGTCATCATCGGTGAGAGAGTTCATCCGGTCATCAAGCGCCTGCTCCGTTATTTTCTCTCCCATTTTGATCAGATCGGAAAATTTGAACATGCCGGGCGGATTCTCTTTTTCCCCAATATAAATGACGTTTTTCAAAAGCGGTAATTTGGCGAAAAGAAGCTTTCCCGGCTCGGTAGCGTCGAGTTCCGGTACAATTTTACGCACCGTGTCGTAAAAACTAGTGTCGCGATACGTATCGACGAGAAACAATGTGGTGGAATCGGATTGCTTGAGAATGTATTCCAATTCATGCGACTGGTAATTGGTATTGATGGTGACCAGAACGCCTCCAACCATGCCGAGGGCATATTGCAGATAAACCCATTCCGGAACATTGGTCGTCCATACGGAAACGTGATCGCCGCGCTTAATGCCCAACGCCAGGAGACCTCTGGCTGTCCTACGGCATTGATCATATAACTGACTGTAATTATAACGGACATTAAATTGAGTACATATAAGAGCTGGATTGTCAGGATAATGATTAGCCGT
>JANYAF010000071.1 GCA_025355175.1 Deltaproteobacteria bacterium
GGGCGGCGCCTTGGCGCTTGGCCATCCTTTAGGTGAGTCAGGCTGCCGGATTATCGTAACACTCCATAACATCATGAAGACCGATTTCAAAGGCGCCAAATACGGCGTCGCCATGCTCTGCGGCGGTTTTGGGAACGGCAACGCCTCCTTGTGGCAGAAAGTTGAAAAATAAATAATCATGATGGTTGGGGGGATTGCTTTTAATCTCCCCAACCAGGCCATAGATTGATTCAGTTACGGGATTCCAGAAACCCGCACTTTGTGCTTGCAAACAGCAAAAAAGACCTAAAAACACTGCCTGTCAACTATAGGTTAACTCGCTTACAGCATTTCTTCGTTGAGCTTCATGATTGTCCAAACCTCACTAAAGATCACGAAAAATCACACCACAGGGAAGCAATCGGGTAGCAATGGAAAAAGTAAGGACTGACTTTGACTGTCTAAATGTTTGATTTTACTGGAGCCGATGGCCAGAGTCGGACTGGCGACCTACTGATTACGAATCAGTTGCTCTACCAACTGAGCTACATCGGCATCCATAAAGAGATGTCGTATTTATATGATGGCATTGAGCTTGTCAATATCAATCTGCACTTCCTTAATGATTGACTTCTTTTTCATTTTCATTTAGCTTCCGCTGATAAAGCTGATGAGTATGGAAACCAAAATGATTCTTTTTCTTTTAACCTTTTTATGCCTTTACGGCGGAATTAATTTTTATTTCTTTTTGCGTTTCAGAAGCATCGTCCATTTTTCCGGTATTTTGCAGGGTTTACTCCTGTGCCTTCTTATCTTGCTCATTATCGCGCCGATTCTGGTGCGGCTTGCCGAATCCTTTCATCTGGAACAGATGGCGCGGACAGTCGCTTATATCGGCTATGTCTGGATGGCTTTTATTTTTTTGTTTTTCTTTTTGAGTATTTCATTCGAACTCATTCGAGGGGTTTATAAGCTGATCGAGCCTTCGGCAAGTGCTGCTACTCTCCAAACAATCACTTTCGGCCTGGCGGCGTTTCTGTCTATTGTTCTGGTCACTTACGGCTATATCGATGCGCAGAGAGTCCGGGTAAAACATCTGGAAATAATGACTCGGCAAACCTTGCCTGAAAGCGGCAAACTACGTATCGTTCAGATATCCGACGTCCACGTGGGGATTATTATCCGTAAAAATCGCCTTGAGCCGATACTTGAACGTATTCGGGAGGCCAACCCTGACATTCTGGTTTCCACGGGCGACCTGCTTGACGGTGAACTCGAAAATATTATGCATGATGCCCAGCGTTTTGCTGGGATTAAAGCTAAATATGGTAAATTCGCCATTCTGGGCAATCATGAATATTACGCCGGACTCAATCGCTCCATGCAGTTTATCAAAGCGGCCGGCTTTGAACTTCTGCGCGACGACATGACACAAGCAGCAGGGATCACGATCTTCGGCGAGGACGATGTCACCAGTCGCAGATCAGGCCTGACAAATAAAGGTGAAGAATTCAAAAAAGCCCTGGCCGAAAAGCGCGATGGTTTTGTCTTGCTGTTAAAGCATCAGCCTTATATCGATAAGGGGGCAAATTTTAATTTACAGCTTTCCGGCCACACGCACGGCGGCCAGCTTTTCCCCTTCGGCATCATCACCCGTTTGTATTTTCCGAAGATCTACGGCCTGCATGAGTTGGCCCCCAACAAGTTGCTGTATGTGAGCCGCGGCACCGGCACCTGGGGCCCGCCCGTGCGTGTTTTCGCCCCACCGGAAATTACGGTAATTGATTTGATCAGCCAAAAATGAATTGATTCACCATCAGGTCTAAAGACCCATACTACTGTTGATTTTTGACGGCGACTTGGTATCAATAGTTTCCTGGATATACCCTAATGGGCACACCGCCGGCCTTCGTAACCTAAAGGTCACAAGACCGGTATGACGATTAGAGAGGTTGTGCAAAGCTCATTGCTTTTGAAAATGATGCGGGACTAAAAAACGCGGCCTGCCGGTGTGCAAGACCGCGTCTATATGACTTAGGCCTGGAGGGCGTTAACTTTCTTGGTTAATCGCGAAGTTTTGCGGGAAGCGTTTTTCTTGTGGATCAGGCCTTTTGCCGCTGCTTTGGCCAACGCGGGAACGGTTGCTTTCAGGGCATTTGCCGAGTCTTCTCTGTTCTTGCCTTCAACGGCCGTCAGAACCGATTTGACTTTGGTTTTGATCGCGGACTTGGCTGCAATATTGCGCTCCCGGCGGACTTTGCTTTGACGATCGCGTTTTTCTGCTGATTTATGTGTTGCCAAAAGTATCTCCTCCTGAACTTCTTTTTTATTAAGGTTTGGCTGTTTAACGCAATTGTTTCAGGCTGTCAAGCGCAATTTATTGAGCAAACAGATTGCAAACCCATAAAATGAGCGAAATAATGAGTAAAGTTGATATGGGGTGGCTGCCGGGAATTTCAGGTAGAGACAGGTCGAAGACCCGTCTCTACCTTGTTTGCGGCTAACCTTCAAAATACTCATTTTTCATGGTAACCGTGAGGCCATCGCCGTTTAACAGGCGCGTGGCCAAACCTTCGATCTTGGGCATTTCATAGCCGAAGAAGTAACGGCAGGTCATTACTTTACCATTGTAGAAATTGATATCGGCCGGGCCTGCGTTGCCTTGAAGCGCTTTATTGGCCACTGTAGCCTGAAGCAGCCACTGCCAGGCAATAGCGATAATGCCGAAAAATTCGAGATACAGGGTAGCATCAGCCAGGAACATTTCCGGACCTTCCTTGGCGGCAACGCCAAAGAGATGAGCCGTAACTTTTTCCAGTTTTCCTAATGCCGCATCGAGAGCAGAAGCAAAAGGCTTCAGTTCGGCATCAGCTTCCGCAGCCTTGATGGTTTTACGGACTTCCGCAAGATAAAGCTGGGCCGCCTTGCCTTTTTTCATCATCATCTTGCGACCCAGAAGATCCATGCCCTGAATACCGGTTGTGCCCTCGTGAATCGGATGAATTCTGACGTCGCGGTAGAATTGCTCCAGGGGGAATTCGTCACAATAACCATAGCCACCCAGAATCTGAACCCCGGCGCTGCATGACAAAATACCCATTTCCGATGGATACGTCTTGGCAACAGGCGTCAAAAGCTCGAGAAGCAGGTTGTAATTCTCATGATCCTCGCCTTCCGACACCTTTTCCATATCATGGTAACGGCAGCATTGCATGAGTAGGGACAGAGACCCTTCAACAATTGCTTTCTGGAATAGAAGCATCCGTTTAATATCGGGATGTTCGATGATGGACACCTGGGGACTCAAAGGATCTTTCGATGACAGCTTTCGCCCCTGGGGACGTTCTTTTGCATACTCCAGAGAGGCATAATAAGCGGCGGACGAAATACAGGCCGCGCCCAACCCCACGTCAATTCTCGCCCCATTCATCATCTGGAACATATAGCTGAGCCCTTTATTGGGTTCACCGACAAGCCAGCCCCGGCAATCATCGTTTTCCCCGAAAGCCAGTTGGGTGATGGGTCCACCTCGATAGCCCAGCTTATGATAAATGCCGGCACAGTTGACATCGTTATGCGTAAGCGCGCCATCGGCCTCAATCCGCAGCTTGGGAATGATAAACAGAGAAATTCCTTTTACGCCTGCCGGCGCCCCTTTGATCCTGCCGATGGCCAGATGAATGACGTTTTCCACGCCGTCATGTTCACCGGCGGAAATGAAAATCTTCTGGCCTTTGAATTTGTAATAACCCTGATCCGTCGGCTCTCCCGTGAGCGTAATATCGGTCAGAGAACTGCCTGCCTGGGGTTCCGTGAGTGCCATGGTTCCCTGCCACTCACCGGCCATCATCTTGGGCAGATACAAGTCTTTCATCTCCTGCGTGCCGTAAGAAGCGATCAAACCGGCCGCTCCGGTCGTCAAACCATGATAGATCGACCCGGAATAATTGGCAGCCGCAAAGATCGCCGTCGGCACCATCATGCCTATCATCTCCGGCAATTGCTGTCCGCCGTGCTCACAGTTGAAAGTGGCGCCAATCCAACCCCCGGCGCCGCACTCCCGCATGATCGTCTTAACCTGCGGATGAACCTTAACTTCACCGTTCACATATTCCGGTTGATTCCGGTCCATTTCATGGAGGGTCGGCTTAAAAAGATCTTTCCCCATCTTCATAGCCGTCTCCAAAACCATGTCAAAGACCTCACGGCTGTGGTCCGCATAACGGGGATACTTAAGAAGGGACTCTGCGTCAAACATCTCGTAGAGCAAAAACTTTAAATTTCTATCGCTGATAAATTTTTCGGCCATATTTTCTCCTCGATTCTAAGATTGCGGAAAACCGCAATAAATTTGCCTGATAACTTAAAATGCCGCCAGGGTAATGTGAACCTGGCGGCAATAATAAATCATACCCTACAATTCTTACGCTTTTCCACACAGGGCAGTCAGCGTAAAACATTCTAAAGCTGCAGATTCTCGATAACGGTACCTACACCCAAGCCACCACCGCAGCAGGAGCTGAAGCAGCCGTAGCGTCCGCCTTTCTTGATCAGCTCTCTCATGGTGAAGATACAAATACGGGCACCGGACGCGCCATTGGGATGGCCGTAGGAAATGGCGCCGCCATTGGGATTCCATTTGCCCATATCAACCTTATCGCCGGTCTGTTTCTCAAGTTCCGCCGCAACCGCCAGATTCTGCACGGCGAAAGCCTCGTTGCATTCAATAACATCCAATTGCGAAAGTTTCACGTTGGCGCGTTTCAGAGCCTGAGGAACTGCGTAAGCAGGACCAATACCCATGATCTTGGGATCGACACCAAAGTCACCACCGGCCAGCCATTTTGCCATCGGCTTGTAGCCAAGCTGTTCAGCTTTTTCTTTGCTCATCATGAGCACAAAAGCAGCGCCGTCGTTACGGCCGGACGAGTTACCGGCGGTGACGGTTCCGTCTTTGATGAAGGCGGGGGGTAGAGCGGCCAGCGCTTCCATCGTCGATACGCGCGGGAATTCATCAACTTTGAACTCCAGCGGGGGATTTTTCTTTCCCTGGGGAACCATAACGGGGATAATGTCCTGGGCGCAGAAACCGGATTCAATGGCTTTTTTTGTCCGCTCCTGGCTGCGGAATGAAAATTCATCCTGAGCCTGACGGGAAATATTGTACATTTTCTGCAGAGCTTCTGCGGTGAATCCCATGTTCATGGTTGCCGCATCCCGGGTAGGAGAGCTGGAATACGCAACCGGCATCGGAGGAATCATCCGGAAAGGTTCCTGTGCCATGGAAAATCTTGCACAGGCCTGACTGTAGGACTCAAAACCGCCGGCGATCATGATATCGGCCTGATTGGCCAGAATTCTCCATGCGGCATGGTTAATCGCATCGATTGCCGAACCGCACTGCATTTCGACATAGGAAGCCGCGGTGCTTACGGGAAGTCCGCTGGCCAGTACCGCCCAGCGCGCCGGATTGATGGCGGATGTCGGTCCAATGGCTGATCCCATGAAAACACTGTCGACCACGCCACCCTTTTCGATAATCTTTGATTTTTCGACCAGACCTTTGAGGGCCAAGCCAGCCAGTTCTTCACCGATGATGTTGCGCAGGGTTTTTCCCATCGTGCCGAATGCTGTTCTGGCACAATCTACAAATACTACTTCTCTACTCATAACTCCTCCTGTATATTTTAGTTTTTTTACGTTTCATATTGACAGCCGTTGATCAAACAAAATTCATGGACAGATATGGTGGCGATCAGCCCTTCTTAAAAAAATCTTCGATCAGGGGATTGATCTTGTCCGCTTCTTCATGCTGTACCCAGTGGGAGGCGTCCTCGAATTTGACCAGCCGTCCCTGATCACAGAAGGCCATGCTGGCCTCCGCCTGCTCGGGAATAATGGCGACATCATTGACACCCCATAAGACGAGGGTAGGCATGGTGATCCTGAAACTGGCGGGTTTTTCCGAAGGAGTCTGCAGAGATGCCCGGTACCAGTTTACCATGGAGGTGAAGGCATAAGGCTGCATGAAGGCTGCCCTGTATTTCTCCAGATCCGCAGGCAGGAATGCTCCCGGCCGGCTGGTCTCCATGAGCAGATTAACAGGCCACTGATAATTATTGGCCGAAGCAAACTGCTCGACCGCGCCGGGGATCTGGAAATAGAAAATATACCAACTTCTCTCCATTTGTTTCTGATTGGAAAAAAGTGTCTTGCCCATGACAACAGGGTGGGGCACGTTCATAATGACGAGGCGTTCAATGCGCTCCGGATATTTGAGCGCCGTCCACCAGGATACCGCAGCGCCCCAGTCATGGCCGACAAGGAAAATCTTTTTGCGGCCATAGGCATCAATCAGACCGATGATATCTTTGGCCAGTTCGTCTGACTTGTAGGGTGCAATCCCTTTGGGTTTATCGCTGAGATTGTAGCCTCGTTGGTCAGGCGCAACAACCAGGTATCCTTTGTCCGCAAAATATTGAAGTTGTTTGCGCCAGGCATACCAGAATTCCGGAAAGCCATGGAGAAACAAAATCATCGGGCCGTCGGCCGGCCCGGCTTCCATAACGTGTAATTTAATTCCGTTGGTCTCAATAAAGCGTTCGCGTAAATCCATTTGGGCCTCCTTTAGGGGTTTAGGCTGAAGACTGAAGACTGTTAGGTCATTTTGTGGGGTGCTTTGCACCCGGTCACTTTATCATGCAGTCCACAGTCGGATGAACAAGCCACTGATCTCTGTTCCTTTAGCCTTCGGCCCTCAGTCTTCAGCCTTCAGCCTATTTCTTTCTATATTTCCCAGGCCGCCTTTGCTCCATCCGTCGTCGCTTCAATAATCCGACGGGGTGCAACGGCATCGCCGACAATAAAATGACGAATGCCTTTTTTCAAAAGCATGTCTTTGAGGGTATTTCTTGGCGTCACACCGATGGCGACAATAACCTGATTGACCGGTTCGATCTTACGATCTTCGCCGTTTTGAGTAACAACAACCGATCCTTCAGTAATAAGCTTTACCGTTGTGCCAAGCATCAGTTTAATTCCACCGGCCTCAAGACGCTTATGCAGCATGTAGCCATGTGCAGCCATTGCCAGAACGGGCGAAGCGGCCAGCATTTCCACAATGGTAATGCCCTTGACGCCCTTCTCGCGCAGAAAATCGGCTGTTTCCATACCGACAAGCCCGCCGCCAATAATGACAACGTGATCTTTGGGCTTTACGTCGCCATCCATGATCTGCCAGGCGTCACAAACCACTGATGAATTGATGCCCTCGGCCGGGCAAGTGGATTTGCCGGCGCCAATAGCCAGGATGACTATATCGGGTTTGCCCGCTTCAATCATGGTCTCAGTGACTTCGGTGTTCGTCTTGATATCCACACCTTTCTTTTTGCAGTTTGCCGTGAGGGTCTTAATATACCTGCCGTACACCTCTTTGTGGGGCCCTTTTGCAGCATAGCGAACATTTCCGCCCGTCTCTTTTTCCTGTTCGAAGAGGGTCACCTGATGCCCGAGCCGTGCGGCCTCAAAAGCAGCGGTAAGTCCGCCCGGTCCACCACCTACAACCCAAACGTTGCGGCTGACTGCCGCCGGGCCCGCTGGGTAAATCAGTTCCTGCCCGGTTTGTGGATTAATGGCGCAACGAATCGGGAGCACCTCTAATGCAAGACGCTCAATGCATCCCTGGTTGCAGGCCAGGCATTCCAAGGTATCTTCAGGATGTCCTTCTTTGGCATTTTTCAGGAAATCGGGATCGGCCAGATGTTGCCTTGCCACGGCTATAAGGTCAGCGTCTCCCCGGGCAATCACGTCGTCCATGGCATACGGATCAACATAGCGTCCGACGGAGATCACGGGAACTTTTGTCACCTCTTTGATTTTCCGGGCCAGATGGGCTTTGAAGCCAGGGTCGTATTCAATGGGAGCGCTCGGGTTCGGCGTATCAATATTCACCTCGGGGCTGCCATGTGTGCCAAAGGAGACATTGATCATATCCGCGCCGGCACTTACGAAATCGGGAATGATGGTCTGCATGTCAGCGATGGTATAGCCGTTCTTGATGCACTCCTCGCCGGAAATCCGAATGGATATTGGAAAGTCAGGCCCTACCTGCTTGCGCGCTTCCTCGAGGCACTCAATCATGAAGCGGGATCGTCCGCGGAAATCACCTCCGTATTTGTCCGTACGCTGATTGCTGTTGGCCGAGAGAAACTGCATGAGGAGATAGCCATGTGCCCCGTGAAGCTCCACGGCATCAAATCCGGCCTTCCTGGCCCGAACGGCCGCACTGCCGAATGCTGCAATGGTCTCCTCGATATCTTCCAGCGTCATCTCGAGCGGCGCCCCCAGAAAACCGAAGATATAGCTCGGGATAGCCGAAGGGCCGATAGCCTTCTTTTTCCGCTGAAGCAGATAATTCTCACGACCCGTATGGTGAAGCTGCATGGCAATCTTACTCCCCTGGGCATGAACAACATCAGCAAGCCTGGCGAGCCCCGGAATAAATTTGTCATCCCAGACGGCAATGCATCGGGGTCCGGCGGAGCCCAGAGGATGGACTTCTGTGATCTCGGTGATGATGAGCCCGGCGCCACCCTCAGCCCGGCGTTTGATATAGGCCAGGTTCGCTTCACTGACGGTGCTGTCAGCATTGCCGAGGGCTGTTCCCATAGGCGGCATGACGACCCGATTCGGTATTTCCAAAGACCTCACCTTGATGGGCGCCAATAAATGTTCTAATGTCTTCATGGTTTTTCCCTCTTCCTCTTTTTCATTCTGATGATATGGTGATTCATTGATTATTTTTTGCGGCTTCTGCTGCAAAATATCCCTTCATGAATAAGTCCCGGCATGACCTGCCGGGACTTATCAAGAGTCATTTCTGTTTTGCCTGCGATTAGTGTCCTTCTACAAGATTCATAGTGGACAGCAACACGGCACCGTCGATGATGATCTCTGTTCCCGTGGTGTAGCTGGAGGCTTCGGAGGCCAGATAGATGGCGGCACCCGCGATATCGTCAGGATAGCCGATACGGCGCATGGGCAGGATATTTTCCAGCTCTGCTTTTGCCTTCTTGGCTTCTTCCGGCGTGAGGTTCCACCAATGGGAATCCATCATCTTCGTGCTGATGGGCCCGGGGGCAATAGTGTTCACCTGGATGTTATGGGAGGCCAGTTCCATGGCAAAGGCCTTCGTGATCATTCGTACGCCCGCCTTGGAGACGGAATAGACGCTGACAAAAGGTTCCGGCTTAAAGCCGTCGATGGAGGCTACATTGATGATCTTTCCACCGCCTTGATTCTTCATGATTTTAGCACAGGCCTGACTGAGGAAATACAGCCCCTTCAGGTTTAGATTCATGATGGTGTCCCAGAGACGCTCGTCGGAATCCAGAACGCTCCCCATGGCGGGACTGGCGCCGGCATTATTCACCAAGACGTCAATTCGGCCGTATTTAGTCATGACGGCGTCGACAACTCTCTGGATCTCTTCCATTTTACCTAAGTGAGCGGGAAGGACCATTGCTTCTCCGCCGAAAGCCTTGATTTCCGAAGCCGTCGCTTCGAGATCCTGGGCCTTGCGGCTGGTAACAACTACTTTGGCGCCGGCCTTGGCAAAGCCAAACGCAATACCCTGACCAATGCCGCGGCTGCCGCCGGTAACAATGGCCACTTTGCCTTTTAAGGAAAATTTAGACATATCAAACATAGCAGGAATCCTTTCTTTGTTAGGATAAAACCTTTCCCTCCCTTATTTTCCGGGAGGGAAAGGTTTTCAGGTGAGCTGATGGGGTAATTTATTTCTTAGCTTTTTTCGCCACGGGGCTCAAGGCCTCTCGGTCACCACCGCTCATGCCGGCAATATACTTCACCAGCTTCTTGCGGGATTCGATGTCGTACTGGGTCGTGATGGCAATCTGCTCCATGATCGGCGAGCCGCCGCCATGATAGTTGCCCACATTCATGATGCCACCTGTGGCCGAACAGATCATGTCGCCCAGGTATCTCCAGAACTGAGCCTGATCCTCAGCCGCCATGTTGGGATTGCGCTTCGTGTATTTGAGGAGGGCTGCACCCGTCTCCGGGTTCGCGAAATCCGCCTCATGGGGGAATGTTGCCGTCACACCGCCCGAGATATCACAGAGAATCTCCGCCTCACGGAAAACCGCTTCACCGGACAGACAACGACCGACATTGCAGTAAATCGAATGCGGAATATAAGAACCGGGGCCATAAGGCACAAAACCGATGCCGGGTATGTAAACCTCCGGCTTGCCCAGGTCGGATGCCGTATAACCGGCGGCATAACCCAATTCGATGGTCATGATAAGCTCGGCCAGCTTCTCCCGGACATGGGATTCTTTGTGAATATTATTAACTTCAGCGGCCAATGCTGCCGTGCCCAGGATCATATCGCCGATGGCCGGCTTGCAGCCGGAATAGGAGTGGCGGTGGAAAAGGGCAAAAAGGAGCGCACAGGCGCCGCCGTGCTGATGTTCACCGGCCAGAAAGACCCGTTCCCAAGGCACGAAACAGTTTTCGAACATCATGTAGGAATCCGTCGCGCCCGGTGTAAAGCCACGTTTGTAATGCTCACGGGGGCGGAGGTTATGGATTGTCGTAACCTGTTTGAGACCGTCCCAATCGCCCGGTATGGCAAAAGCTACGGCATAATCCTTGTCTTCAGGACGGAGTGCCCTGGTGGGAACGACAAGAACTTCATCGGCCACGGAGGCCTCGGAGATATGGACCTTGCAGCCTTCAACAACGATCCCGTCCTTCAAACGTTCCTTGATATGCACATAGGAACCGGGGTTAGGCTGGTCGGCGGGTCGAAGCAGCCGGTCACCCTTTGTATCCGTCTGGGCGCAGCAGCCGATAAGATCTTCTGTCTGGAAGCGTGTCAACCACTTCTTGAAGTTCTCATGGTACTGGGTGGCGCCATTGTTTAGCTTGTCGGCCTCATAGGAAACATTGTAAATGGCGTTCGTGCCGTCAATACCCATGCAGCGCTGGATGCAGCCGCCGACCTTCTGGCAGAGCATGCGGGTCATGTCCTGCTTCTTGTGCAGGTCGTCCTTGTTCTGGTGGATGTGGGTGTAGCGGTTGATTCTCTCTCCGGTGAGGTGAGAAATAGCCGTACACAGATCCTGATTTTCCGGCTTCAAAGCCTCATCGTAAGTCGTGCCGATGGTATTGATGCAATCCATCTGCAACTCATCGTCACGGTCGATCAACTTGCCGTCGAAGTAAATGTTCCGCTTCATCTTGGATAATCCCTTGATATAATCCTGTTTTGTTCTCATTCGTGGTACTCCTTTCTTTTATGTTTCTTGTTGTTTATTGGGTTTCTTTTTAACGTTATTCTTCTGTTTTACAGATTCTGTGGATATTTTTTTGTTCTGGAGAAGTTTCCCCAGAACATTGACGTCTTCCAGATTCAGGTGAAGCGTCAGCCCCGTCTCTTCCTTCCTGGCCCGGATGCCGGACAAAACAATTTCCAGAAATGGATCGAGCATCTCCATCATACTTTTATCGCGCTTCGGCATTCCCTGCATGTGCCAGTGGATAAAAAGATGTTCGATGGTCCCCATCAATATAGATCGTATCAGATAGGCATCGGCGTCTTTACGGAAAGTGCCGTCGGCAATGCCAACGCGAATACAATCCAATAGACCGTGGGCGGAACGGCGAATAGCCTCATGAGCGGCTGTCTGCCGGAAACGCTTGTTGGACATCAGTTGCAGCAAAACCAGTGCCGAATAATGAGGGTTGTTTTGATAGAGAAGGACATAGCTCAACAAGATTGCCCGCATCCGTCCTTCCACGTCCTTGATGAAAGGCAGAACCTGCTGTGATTCTTCAAAAGTATCGTTGGATATTTTTTCGGGAATAGCGAAGAGAAGATCTTCTTTGGTGCCGAAATATTCATAAATCGTGGCTTCGGAAACACCGGCTTCTTTGCTGATTTCGGAGATGGTCGCTTCTTGAAAAGACTTCTCGGCAAAGATGCGCAGAGCCGCATCCATAATGCGGTCTTTTCTGCTTTTTGTTTTGACATGATCTGCCATAACACACCCTTTTCAAGTTTGATGTAATCTAGACCATCATAGTCTTACTGTCAAGTATTATTTTATTCCATAGTCAGACTATTTTTTCTATACGATATTCATAGTGTACAAAAAAATCGCAGGCCTATCTGTTTTTAATTTTCTGAAGGACCGCCGCTGCCAACTGATCTTCCGGCAACTCTTGAAAATTGACGGTTTTGCCGGCAATCACAATCCATTGCCTGGCTAAATCGACAAGTTCCGGCTTTTGAGCACACCCTGATGGGCAACCGCAAACCAAAATGCCCGCAAAAAAAGGCGCCAAGGAAATATCCGTCGTGAGTTGATAATCGGCCTCAAGAGAGATTTCGATGTCTCTGATGATCTTTGATCTGTCAATCTGACAATTACAACCGCCGCAGTATTTAACTACAATATCCAAACGTATTGAACTCCAAATCTCGTCAACTTTACATCAGAGGGCAGGTCTGAATGAAATCAGCAATCTGCTTATCATTCAGACCAATGCCGGGTTTGCCGTCCAGGCGTTTGACCACCTGGCCTTTTTCAAAAAGGATCAGTGTCGGAAAAACATCGATGCCGTATACATCGGCAACGTGCTCCTCGTCATCGGCCACCAGTAGCAGATGACGCTGGTCTTCGCGCGCCTGCTCTTCAAACACAGGCAAGACTCTTCGGCAAAAAGGGCACCAGGACGCGTAAACCATGGCGATCACCCTGTCCTTTTCCCGGAGAGCCTGTTCCAGATCATGAAGGTTGTCCACTGATGCGCATGACTCGTTTGTGCCCATAGCTTCCTCTCTTCTTGACTTTGATAATCTGATATCAGTTGCATTCACAGGATAACGTGGCGGCAAGAAGGAGGCTCCGCAGACGTACTAGTGATAGTGATGCGTTGGGGAAGCTGACCCCACGTCTGGGGGCACGCGACCGCAGCCAACAAAGTTAGTCGAAGAAGGCAACATGATATAACTATTTTTTCAGAGGCGCTCCCGTGAAAAATCTCTCCTGCAACCTGCGCATCCCCTGAAGCCATCGGGTATAATCCGTCGCTTTCCGCTGCATATAGGTTTTGACTTCCTTATGCGGCAGGATCAAAAATTCATCAGCCGCAAATGATTCCATAACGGCGTCCGCCAGTTGTTCCGGCTTCATCAGACCATCCACCCCCGCCACGCCGCCGCCCTCGTGATCACGCGTCATTTCCGTATCGACCGCCTGCGGACAAAGGGCAAATACCTGAATTCCCTGGCCACCATAGGTAATCGAGAGATTCTCCGCCAGCCCCACCGCCGCGTGCTTGGTAACGGAATAAGGAAGAGATCCGATCTGGCTTAAAAGCCCCGCCGCCGAGGCCGTAATCATGAAAGCGCCGCCGCCACGCTTGATCATACCGGGGCAAACCGCCCGCGCCGCGAAAACATGCGCCAGCACATTGATTTCCCAGATACGCTGCCAGGATTCGTTATCAACCTCATAGCCGCCGATAGCAATGATTCCCGCGTTAGAGCAGAAAATATCGACGGCGCCAAACTTTTCTTCCGCAAATTTTACCAGGCGGATGATATCCGCTTCCTTTCGCACATCACAGGTCACAGCTTCCCCTTTAACTTCCTTGGCCACAGCCTTAGCGCCCGCTTCATTAACATCCGCCGCAATAATTGCTTTAGCGCCTTCCTTTGCGAACCGCAAACACAACCCCCGGCCAATACCGGAAGCCGCGCCTGTAACAATAATAACCTTTCCTGCTACGTCCATGTTTCATCCTCCCTTTTCTATATTTCCTTGCCCTGCCTGAACAGGGCAAGGAAAATTTAATTGCTGTAATCTTTCCGTTTAACGCCTTTTGTAAGGCGAGGCATCATACAAGGGCCGAACATCTTTCTGCCTCGGCTCTGCCTTCAGGGCAGTTTCAATTATTCCCTGTGTCAATTCACTTCTGCCCATTGTAATTTTAGCACTTTCCATATCCGCGTCCAGCAGAAGCGTTTTGGGAAATCCCTGAATATTGGACCAGGGCGACCACTTGGGCAGACCGGACTTATCCTTATTGGGATTGCCCGTCCAGGCAAACTGTGACCAGTAATCCATCATCGCGTTGGACAAAGCAACGCGGCCCGGTTTGTTTTTATCGTTGAAAGCCACCGCGCCCAGGGACGCTTTCTCTGTTCCGAAAACAAAATCAATTTCCATCGCATGACAGGCGCCCAGAATGATATTCAAAGGTGGATTGATGACATTGTTTTTTGCCCCACCGGCGCCCCACATAAACTGATACGTGAAAATAAAGGGCTGCCCCTCATTGTCCCGCATAATTCGAGCCGGCTGATCCACGGCCATCACTTTCCAACTGTCACTCATATATTTGGCGGCCAGATCATAAAATTCCATTTTGGCAGGCTCTTTAAATAAGGACTGATCCTGACGCCAACCGGCAAAGGGCGGATAAGCTCTCAAAAAGAGTTTTACTTCCTCTTTATTAGTACCCATAATCATCGGCACTTTGTTGTAATTGCCGGAATCCAGGGCTGCGTAAAAATCAACCGGCAGGACTTTGCCGTCGCCAAAGGCTGTCGGAAACCGGATCATCCCGGCGGCTTTACCCTCCGGATACATCTCCAGAAAATCCTGTGGTGTCTTTGATCTCATATACGCTTCGACATCTTGAGCAGGCATGGATGCCAGCATAGAGGCCGCGGCTTTTTCATCGGCGGCTTTGCCTTCTTTAACCATCAGTTTCGCCAGAATGCCGTTGATATGGGTGGCTCCCTCCTGGGATGTCGAGGGACGGATCACACCGCTTTCGGAAATGGCGCGGTGGAATAAACCGTTGGCCATTGGCGACGAAACCAGACAAAAGACATTCTGGCCTCCGGCTGATTCGCCGGCAACTGTGACATTTCCGGGATCGCCGCCGAAATTCTTAATATTGGCCTGTACCCATTTCAGGGCCGCAATCAAATCCAGAATGGCGAAGTTTCCGGAATCGCCCGCTGCATCACCGGTTTTCAACGCCGGATGGCTTAAGAAACCCATATGCCCGAGCCGATAATTGACGGTAATCACGACCATGTTGCCGCGGTTGGCTAAGACGCCGCCATCCTGCAAGGACAGAAGCGGCCATTGAATACTGTTACCGCCGCCGTGAATCCAGAAAAATACAGGCAATTTGCCTGTCGCGTTTTTCGGCGACCAGATGTTCAGATACAGACAGTCCTCATTGCCCAGGACAACTTGGGCTGTTGCGGGGTTGCGATCATGATCGATATACTGAGGGCAGATTTGGCAAAACTTGTCGGTCTGAAGAGGTTGCGACCGTTTTTCGGCCGGTTGAGGCGCTCTCCAGCGCAACGTACCTATGGGTGGTTTGGCGTAAGGAATTGCTTTCCAGGAATTCGTATTGGTAGCGGCGTTTTCCTCGCCGATCACAATGCCTTCCGAAGTCTGGCGCTCCACGGTGACCAGCGCAGGCTTGGTCTGTCCCGCGTCAGGCACCTGAACACTTTTAACACCGCCGCATCCCGACAAAAGAAGCAGGAACGCGGCGCCAATAAACAGGACAAGCCGCACGGAATAGGAACGACCTGAAACCCATTTTTTTCCCGACATCACTTATGATCCTCCTTTTCGTTTTATCAAGTATAATAATGTCTCTGTTGCTGAATAACTTCATTCAAGAACCGGCCAGTTCCTTCGAGCGCTTCGCCGCCGCCTCCACGGCAGCCATCAGCGTGGCACGAATCTTTCCTTCCTCCAGCACTTTTAATCCGGCGGCGGTGGTGCCGCCCGGCGAGGTCACCATGTTTTTCAACTGCGCGGGATGCTGCTTGCCCGTAAGACACAGACGCGCCGAGCCCAGCATGGTCTGGGCGGCAAGTTTCTCGGCCAAATCGCGCGCAAGCCCCAGTTGTACGCCGGCATCGGCGAGCGCTTCGATCATCACAAAACAATAAGCAGGTCCGCTGCCACTCAATCCGGTCACGGCATCCATGAGTTTTTCATCCACTTCCACGGCGAGACCAACAGCGTTTAAAATCGCCATTGCGTATTGCACGTCGTCTTTTTGAACAAAATGCCCTCGGGCCACGGCGGCGGCGCCTTCACCCGCCAGCGCGGCGACATTAGGCATCACCCTTAAAACACGCGGGGTTTTGGCTAACGCCTTTTCAATAAAATCTGTCGTAATGCCTGCGGCGATCGAAATAAAAATTTTCGACTTCGTCGCGACCGGACGAATATCTTTCAGGGTTTCCGGAAAATTCTGAGGTTTGACCGCCAGAATAATAATGTCGGCATCCTTCACTGCTTTCTTGTTGTCGGCAGTAACCTGTAATTTCAGGGAAGAGCGCAGATCATTGAGCCTGGCGGGATCAATGTCCGTCACCGTGATATTCTGCGCGGAAAGAATTTTGCGGGTTATCATCCCCCGGGCAAGAATACTGCCCATCTTTCCGCCTCCGATAATGGCTACTTTCTTGCCTGTAAACATAGTCTTTCAGCCCTCCGCGATAATGGCAGATACATGCATTTTTCCCCGCATCCTGTCAATATAATATTAAAGTTCGAAGCCCATTATTTTATTGACACATGCTATCGTTCTTCATATACTTCCCCCGCTGTAAAACCAATGCCTTATCAATTATTTAACTTAACGGAGCCTGATGCTGATGACAAACTACTCGATAAGAGATAACCATCAGTACGGCAATGTAGGGGATTTCTTAAAAGAGATCGTAAAAAGCAATTCAGCCGTATCTATAGTCTCAGCATACTTCACAATTTACGCATATCATCATCTGAGAACAGCTCTTGATGAAATAAATCATCTTAGATTTTTATTCGGCGAACCGACATTTATAAAATCAGTTGACCCCGGCAAGAAAAACCATAGAAGTTTTAAAATTGAAGACGACCAATTAATTATCCCAATTGAACAAAGGCTTACCCAAAAATCAATTGCAGCGGCTTGCCGTTGTTCAAACTGGATAAAGGAAAAAGTCGATATACGCTCAATGGTTAAACCCAATTTTCTGCACGGGAAAATGTATCATGTGATTCAGGAAAGCGGCATTGAAAAAGCCATAGTTGGTAGCTCAAATTTTACTGTCAACGGTCTTGGCCTTGGTGGAAACAATAATATCGAGCTGAACATGATCATTGACAGCGACCGGGAGAGGCAGGAATTGAAGCAGTGGTTTGATGGTATATGGAATGACACATCCGGGCTCGTGGAAGATGTCAAAGATGACGTCTTAAAATACCTGGCCCAACTTTATGCCGAGAATGAGCCAGAATTTATTTATTTCAAAACGCTTTATCATGTCTTTGAAAATTATCTTGAAGATCAGGCCAAAGGCGGCCTCCTCAATGAAAAAACCGGTTTCTTTGAAAGTGAAATATGGAATGCACTCTACAACTTCCAAAAAGACGGTGTTAAAGGCGCGATCAATAAAATTTTGAAGCTCAACGGCTGCATTATCGCAGATAGCGTCGGTCTTGGTAAAACCTATGAGGCCCTGGCGATTATCAAATATTTTGAACTGTTAAATAATCGTGTCCTCGTCCTCTGCCCAAAGAAATTAACCGGAAACTGGACAATATATCAAGCCGGCCAGAATCACGCACTTAATCCATTTGTAAAAGATCGATTTAATTATAGTGTGCTTTATCATACGGACATTGGAAGAGTTTCCGGCAAATCTGACGCCAATGGGATTGATCTCGACAACTTCTTCAATTGGGGGGCTTATGATCTGATCGTTATTGATGAATCCCACAACTTCAAAGGTAATCCAAGTGAGAAGACAAAAGATGACGGCACAACAACGATGAATCGGGCCAAATGGCTCATGGAAAGAATTATCAAGTCAGGCGTAAAAACACGAGTGCTGATGTTGTCGGCAACGCCGGTTAATAACACATTAAGAGACCTCAGAAATCAAATCGCCCTGATTACCGAAGGAAGGGACGACGCATTGCTGGAGACCAGCGGCATTAAAGATATTTCCCTCACACTGAAAACAGCGCAGACGCATTTTACAACCTGGGCTGACCGGAAAAAGACAAAACAAAGAACACTAAAAGACCTACTGGAACGTCTTGATTCCGCTTTTTTCAAACTACTTGATGAACTGACTATCGCCCGCAGCCGCAAGCATATAAAATCATTTTATAAACTGGAAAGCATCGGCTCATTTCCAGAAAGACTCAAGCCCTATTCTGTTTACCCTGTGATAGATTTAAAAAATAGATTTCCTACTTACGATCGCCTGAATAAGCAAATTTTAGAATATAAATTATCAATCTTTAACCCGTCTGCGTACGTAAAAGAAGAACAAAAGCAAAAGTATGAGGAGCTGGCCGGTACGGATGTTTTGGCTTTCAAACAGTCAGACCGTGAAAACTTCCTTATTGGCATGATGAAGGTTAACTATCTAAAACGATTGGAAAGTTCCATAGAATCGTTTGAAATATCCCTGGACCGGACAATTCAAAAAATAGAAGACCTTGAAAAGAAAATCACCGCTTTCATGGATAATAAGATCGCCACCCAGGAGCAAACCCTTGAGGATGCGCAACCCACTGAAGACGAACTCGAAGAAGACGGCGAAGACATCGATCAGTGGCAGGTTGGGGAAAAACTCAAGTTTGATCTTGCCGATTTGAAATTGAAGGAATGGCTGGAAGACTTAAGCAAGGATAAAGCCGCTCTCGTTGATTTGTATAACAATGCTATTGCCGTAACCCCGGACAGAGACGCCAAGCTTCATGAATTGAGGAAGATCATTGAAAATAAAATTAATAATCCAACAAATGACGGAAACAAGAAAATAGTTATTTTCACGGCCTTTGCGGATACTGCTCAATATCTCTACGATAATTTATCAAAATGGATCAGCAGCGATTTAAGCTTAAATGCTGCCCTGATTTCCGGAGGCCATACAGAAACAACTTTTGGCAAGAGTGATTACGACAGCATATTAACCAATTTCTCGCCCAGATCGAAAAACAGATCAAAAATGCAATCCGCACCCCAGCAAGGTCAGATAGACATCTTGATAGCCACAGATTGCATCAGTGAAGGTCAGAACCTTCAGGATTGCGATTATCTTGTTAACTATGATATTCATTGGAATCCAGTTCGCATTATTCAGCGCTTTGGACGTATTGATCGGCTGGGGAGTATTAATTCCAAAATCCAGTTGGTCAATTTCTGGCCGACAAAAGACCTCGACAACTATATTAATCTGAAAGAGCGCGTAGAAGCCCGCATGGCGTTAGTGGATGTGACGGCAACACGGATTACATCCAATCATGACTTCATAACGCACCAAAAAAAATGCGTGACGGAGAGGTCTGTCTGAATTCCGGGAAAATTGGCTTTCCTGGCGGCTGTATAGGCCGAAAGGTGAGTAGACTTCTCAATAGAGCGGATGTTGCAAAATATCTTCAGCGGGGTCATTCGCACAGCATCCCACATCTTGTGGCCAGAATCT
>JANYAF010000085.1 GCA_025355175.1 Deltaproteobacteria bacterium
CGGTTCAGAAAAGAACCACTTGCTATTATCTGTCCCGAGAAAGAAGCGGGCCTGGTTTTGCGGCCTGTGGGCCAATGCCTCTGGTCCGCCATGTTGCGAAATTTGAATAAAAATCTTTTCTAATGGAAAATCTGGGTTAAAAATAAGATGACTGTTTTTGATATTCACATTCACACCCGCAGGTATTCCGGCTGTTCTTTTATTGATTACGAAGAAATTATCGGACAGGCAGCGGCGGCGCGTCTCGACGGCATTGCCGTCACTGAACATGGTATGCGCTGGCCGGATGAAGAATTTGACAGATCACGGAAAATGGCCGCTGACCGCGGCATTGTTTTGATCAATGGTCAGGAAATCAATACGTTCAATGCCGTCAATCGTTCCGATGGTGAATTTCTGGTGTTTGGCGTTCACCGCAGTCTGACACGGGCATGCTCGGCCACCGAGCTTATTCATACCGTTCATGAAGAAGGCGGGATTGTGATAGCTGCGCATCCTTATAAATTATCCCGTGGCGGCAAATCCCACTACTATGGGGCAGGCGATCTGGTTTACAAGCTAAATCTTGACGGCATTGAGCTATGCCATCCTGATCATAACGAACTTGCCATGAAAAAAGTCAAAAAAGCGATGGATGAACTGAAGATTCCCGGCACTGGCGGCAGCGACGCACATAAAATTCTCAACATCGGTTCGTGTGTAACGGTCTTTGATAATCCGGTTTCTGACGAAGTAGATTTTATCCGTGAAATCCGCGCGGGCAGAATCCGCGCGGAGAAAAGATAGGGGCGAGTAAATGGTAGGGGCGGGATGACCCCGCCCCTACGGGTTTTTTGCAAATTATTCGCCGGTGAAAGTTGGTTCGCGTTTTTGCAGGAAGGCCGTTATGCCTTCCACGGCGTCTTTGCTGGCAGCAAGTCTGTTTGACCATTCAATATCCAGCTTCAGTCCTTCGTCGAAGCCTTTATCCATTCCGACGCTTATTCCCTCGAGCACCGCCGCCACGCAAAGCGGCGGCCGTTTGGCCAAGGCCTGGGCAAAAGCCGTTGCTTCTTTCATTAAATCGGCCGCCGGAACTACTTTATCCACCAAACCGATGGCCAGAGCTTCCGCAGACGAAAGCCTCTTGCTGAAGAGAATCATGTCGAGAGCCTTGGGTTTTCCCAAAAGCCTTGGCAGTCTCTGAATGCCGCCCCAGCCGGGTGTAATGCCAAGATTCACTTCCGGCAGTCCGATGAACGCCTTGGGATTGTCCGTCATGATGCGGAAATGACAGGCAATCGCCGTTTCGCAACCGCCGCCCAGCGCGTGACCGTTAATGGCCGCGATGTAGGGCTTGGTGGAACGGGAAATGGCGTTCATGATCTCATTGCCGTTCGGCCCTTTGGTGATGTTGGCAATGTCCGAAACATCCATGCCGGCGGAGAAACCCTTTTCACCGGCGCCCGTGATGATCACGGCCCGGGTCTCCTTGCTTTTTTCGATTTCGTTTACGGCATTAAAAAATTCCTCCCGAATACCCAGATTAACCGAGTTCATCGGCGGCCGGTTCAGGACGATGGTCGTTACAAAGTCCTGCGTTGAGACAATGATGTTCTTGTATTCCATAATTCTTTCTCCTTTCAGTTTTAGAGAGCAAGGGGTTGCAACCACCTCTGAAGGGTGGCAAGACCCCTTGCTCTGCATTGTTTGAGCCTTTAGTCTAAAAGCCTACAGTCTACAGCCTATTCTTTCTGATGGATCAGCCGGACACCCGGATACGGTACCTCAAAAAAGGGAACATTGGTTCCTCCCAAGCTGCCGATAAAGGCTGTCCGGCGGTCTTTCCCGCCGAAACAGATATTGGCCGGCCGGCTGATGACGCCGCCTTGCGGGTCTTGGACGACAATTTCCAGATTGCCCTGCAGATCAATGTAGCCTACGGTATTGGTGGCCGGGAAAGCAACCCACAAGTTGCCAGCTTCGTCAAAGGCGATGCCATCAGGAAAACCGAACTTTCCCAGAAACGCCGGCCCGTAAACCTCCGCAGCACCCACACTGTTGTCCTGATTAATGCGGTAACGTAAAATCCGGCGCTGCATGGTTTCTGCGACATAGACAAACTCTTCCTTCTCGTCCATTGCAACGCCGTTGGCAAAGTAAATGCCGTCCGCGACGATATGAGGCGGCTGATTTTTTGCGATGACCACCAGACAGCCATCCGGAATAGGGGACTGCAAAGAGGCATCAATATCGGGATTATCCGTAGAGTTGGAGACCCAGAGCCTGCCTGAATAATCAAGAAAAGGGAAATTGGGTGTGAACATTTTTTTACCACCGGCCTCCGTCATCAATACAACGTGGCTGCCTGTGGGTGAAACAGACTGGACTTCGCCGTTGCCGATGTTGGCGACAATGCAGTTGCCTTTTTCATCGATGCAAATGCCGTTAGGGATGCCGCCCAGCGTACCGAAAAAAGATGTGCGGCCGTTTGGATCGATTCGCGAACAGCGTCCGTAACCGTCCGCCGTATAGACGCTGCCGTCATCGAGGGCCATGACGCCTTCCGGTCTGGTCAGTCCGCTGCCGATGGTTTTAACATCCCGCAAATCAATTTTCATTATGACATCCTTTCGAATATTGTGGCGAGTCCCTGGCCGCCGCCGATGCACAAAGAACAAATGGCGTACCGACCGCCGCGACGCTTCATTTCATTGATGGCGAATAAGGCGATGCGTGTTCCGCTCATGCCGTTGGGATGGCCAAAGGCAATCGCACCGCCATTGGGATTGATTTTTTCTCTGTCCACCGGATGGCCCTGTGCTTCCATTTCTTTGACGTCGGCCAGAACCTGCGCGGCAAAGGCTTCGTTGATTTCAATCACATCCATATCCTGCATTTTCAATCCCGCTCGCTTAAGCGCTTTGGGCATGGCATAGGCAGGACCGATGCCCATGATCTTGGGATCAACGCCCGCCACGGCGCAGGTGACCCAGCGGGCTTTTGGCGTATAGCCCAGTTGTTTTGCTTTTTCCAGCGTCATCACCAGAACCGCTGCGGCGGCATCATTACGTCCCGACGAGGACCCGGCGGTGACGGTTCCATCTTTGAGAAAGGCCGGCGGCAGGGTAGCCAGCTTTTCCATGGTGGTCTCCCGCGGATGTTCGTCCGTATCGAAGATAATTTGTCCCTTCTTCTGGGGCACAGCAACGGGAATGATTTCTTCCTTGAAATAACCGGCCTTGATCGCATGGCTGGCGCGCTCCTGGCTTCGGAATCCAAACGCATCCTGCTCTTCACGGGTTATTTTATAAAGCTTAACCAGATTTTCCGCCGTAATGCCCATGACCAGAGAGTCTTCGGGATTGGGTGCGGTTTCGCGGCGGATGATTTGCGGCGGCGTAAGTGAATAGGCGGAATCCGCGCGCGGCAGCATCCAGGGCGTCGAACTCCAGCTTTCCATCCCTCCGGCAATATAAATATCGCCCAGACCAGCCATGATCTGCGTCGCCGCAAAGTTTATGGCCTGCAACCCTGACGAACACTGTCTTTCGACCGTGACACCGGGAACGCTGTAAGGCAGCCCTGCCTTGAGCACAGCCCAGCGCGACGGATTGTAAGCCGCGTGCCAGGAGTTGGAAAGTCCCATCACGACGTCTTCAATTATATTGGGGTCAATGCCGGTTTTATCCATCAGCCCCCGAATGGCCAGAGCGCCCAGTTCCTCCGGACGGAAACGAGCGAGCGTGCCGCCCACGCGACCGATGGCGGTTCGGACGCCATCAACAATAACAATTTCTTTCATGATAAAAGCTCCTTTCTGCTCGCTTGACGGAAAGCCATTGAACTCCGTTATGCGATGCAGGGTTAACGTTATTTTTTACTAAAAGCGACACTGTGCAGCGGTATGCCCCGATGCAGTCTCAGCCGATTTTCCAGAGATCCGACCCACTGATCTTCCCTTCTGTTTGTAAAGGGTGAGAGGAATTGGCTGAGCAGATAGCCGTGCGCGCCGTGAATTTGGACGGTGTCAAATCCGGCTTCGCGGGCCCTGAATATCCAGAATATTATTGAATTTTGTATAGTAGGATAACCATCGCCTGTCAAGCGTATTCATCGTGGAAAAATGTAGTTCTTGTCCGACAATCCGCTCTGGGACAAAAACCTTCACCTTTTTACGAATATATTATTGACACAGGCGTTGCTTCTTTCTATACTTTGAACCATTGGATGTGTTATCAAACCGTGAAGAAGTGGATTTTATATGCTAAACCGTTTAGTGAGTGCTGTATTTCTTGTCTTTATCGCTCTGACGTCTATTCCGCTGTTTTTCATCGCCCTGCTTTTGCGTCTGTTTACCTATCCTTTTGACCGGCGTCTGCGTCTCTTGCATTTGTTTACCTGCTTTTGGGCGTCGATTTATACTTGGATGATGTTGCCTTGGCGGATTCGCGTTGAGGGCCGCGGCAATGTTCGGAAAGACGCGGCGTATGTGGTTGTTTCTAATCATCAATCGCAACTGGATATTCTGGTTGCCTTCCGGCTTTTTTTCCACTTTAAATGGGTATCCAAGATTGAAATGTTCCGCATTCCGCTGATCGGCTGGAATATGATGTTGAACCGTTACATTAAACTGAAACGTGGCGACAGGGAAAGTGTAGAACTAATGCTGCGGGAATGTGAAATCCATCTGGATGAGGGAAGTTCCATCTTCATGTGCCCCGAAGGAACCCGCTCTCCCGACGGCGAAGTCAAGGCTTTTAAACTCGGCGCATTTCAGTTGGCATTGAAGAAGAAGTTGCCCATTCTTCCAGTTGTTATTAGCGGAACGAACAAGGCCTTGCCCAAATACAGCATGAACTTCACCGGTGTGCAGAAAATGTATATCAAAATTTTTGAAGAGATCCCGTATTCGGCTTTTGAAAACTTATCGGCGGAGGATACGGCGCAAATGGTGCGTCAATTCATCATCGAAAAACTGAACGCTATGAACGAATATACCCTGGCCGATTTGAGGCGCCAACCCTAAACATTCAGCAACGCGCGGCCGATTTTTTCCTGCCGAATCTGCAGAAGTCTTTTTTTGAGTGTCACCAGCGATTCTATATCCCGATGAAGGTAATCGTATTCGGCGGGTGTGTTGATTTTCCAGTTGTCGGTCATTTGACCGATGCCGGTGTGAAATTCCACAGCCAGTCGCCCAAAAGTAATCATGATGGGAATAGGTGAGGCGTTGCCCCGATCAAGCTGGTCTGCCGCTTCATAAGCGATGATCCGCAGGGTTTGCAGTAGGGCATGGAGAGCTCCCAACTCTCCTTCCAGAGCCCGGTTCATTTCCGTCTGCTGCTCCCGGATGGCGTCAATCAACATAGTCAGTTGTGCGGCCATGCCGCCCAGCGCGGGTCCCATCATCACCACATCTTCTATTTCTCCCAGAGGGACGACGATATCCGGCCAGGCGCTTCCTTCCTTTCCCAGAATGGAGCTTTGTCCGATGACGCAATTTTCCAGTTTAATGCCGCCGTGTGGCGAAGGTTTTAGAAAATTCATGGCCAGCGGTGGTGTTACCGTGACGCCTTTGGCATTGCGTGGCACGATAAAGGCCGTAAAACTTTTAAGCGGAACTGTGTCGGCGGTTACGGCCACAACAATATAAATGTCCGCGATGGGGCCATTGGTCAGATAGGTTTTTTCTCCGGAGAGCACGTAACCCGTTTTAGTTTTTATGGCCTGCGTGGCCAGCGTTTTAGGAGAAGCGCCGCGGCCCGGTTCGGAGACGGCAAAAGAAAAAATGATCTTTCCTTCGGTTGCCGCGCCCAGGTATTGCCGCCGCTGCTCGGGGGTGCCGAACGAACCAACAACATAATGAGCGATAATCTGCTGGAAGAGCCAGGATACGCCAAGCCCGAGATTGTATCCGCTTTTAACAAAGGCCTCTCCCCCTTTCAGAAGGTCGAGATACCCGCCGCCAGTGCCGCCGTAGATTTCAGCGATCCCGATTTGAAAAAGGCCGACCTCGCCCATTTTCCACCAGATATCCATGGGAAATTCCTGCCCCGTCTGTAAATCCAAACGGCAGGAAACATATCCAGCAGCGAAAGCCGCAGCCTGTTTGTATATTTTTATCTGGTTTTCATCCGGTTGATGCATACTTCTCTCTTATTCACCTACGAGTTAATGGGGATAACCGTACATTTCAGGCATACTGCTGTATCTGTCACTCATCTTCTCCCAGCTGTATAGTCTCCACTTTCACTCTTGCCAGGCCTTTCTCGTAAAAACCTAATCTTTTGGCAGCACCCTCACTTAGATCGATAATCCTGTCACCAGACGCGGTGTTGAAGTCACTGGGAAAGGGTCCACGGTCGTTTACCCGAACAACAATCCAGCGATCATTTTCAAGATTTGTAACCTTGACGTGGATAGGAAGAGGCAGGTGCTTGTGGGCAGCTGTCAATCCCTTCGGGTCAAAGACCTCGCCGTTTGCAGTCATACGGCCGCCCTTTCCGCGCAAGGTCTCATAACCATACCAGGAGGCAGCACCAGTCTCCTGATAGGAATACGACTTCTCAATAGACATGGGATAGTACATCTTTCCCTTCACCTTGTACGGAGCGTTCTTCACCCTGCCTTGGCGAATTGCTTCTTTCGGGGAAAGCCCGTCTATGGTCTCGATGTCGTCGTTCGTGAGGGCCCAGTCAATGGGGGCTTTTACCACCTTGAAGGTAAATTTTCCGACATGGTATACAAGCTTCGTGGTTCCCGCAGTTAATTCGTAGGCGCCTTTCACCACATAGTACGTACCCTGGACCGTCCCCTTCACCACCTTGTGCGGGACCGTAATGACGTAACAACTGGTCAGGAATAAACACAGGAGGGCAACAGGAAGAACAAAAACAGCACACGTACTCATCTTGCTGGGCAGTATCCCGGTAACTTTCGTCAATACGCTCACCATAGACCTCTATCGTACTAAGGACACCAACCAATGAGTTACGCGTGAACTCGAGTGATATTTAGGTTACGGGTGACCTTTAGGTTACAATACCAACTCCTCAATAAAGGTGATTAGTTGGTTGACATTCCGACAGGGACGAACTTCGTGGCAGTGATGTGTGTAAGTTTTGATTTCGCTGTCGCCTGTGCCCCAGAGGTTTTCCTGTTCGGGATTGAGCCAGATCACCCGGCGGCAGCGATCCCGCATTTCACCCAGAATCATATCCTCGGGATTCATATAGTTGGAACGTCCGTCGCCGACAATAATCAGGGTGGTCTTCTTGGTCAGAAGATCCATATAGTCTCTCTTGAAATTTCGCAATGTCTCACCATAGTCCGTGGATGTATTAAAATTCACGGTCGATCCTTCCATCACCATATGGATCGCCTCATTAATATCATGTTCTTCAAAAACTTGCGTGACGTCTGTCAGCTTGTCAATAAAAACAAAACTGTTGACCTTGTCAAAACAATCCTGAAGGGAATAAAGCAGATTCAGCATAAAGCGCGCCGCCGCCCAGACGGAGCCGGACACATCACAGATGGTAACAATTCGACTTTTCCGTTTTGCCTTCCGGCGATATTTGATCTCCACGGGAACGCCATTATATTTGGCTGATGCCCGCAAGGTCTTTTTCACATCGAGATTTCCCCGATCCCGAACGGAAAAGCGGCGGCTGACGGTGTTTTTCAGCTTGCGTACGAGTTTGTCAATGGCGTCACGCATTTCCTCAATTTCCTGGTGGGTAAAGGAAGCAAAAGATTTTTCTCCCAGATCCTTCAGGCGTTGTTCATAGGTTTTGACTTTTTTAGTGCTTGTGTCGCCGGGACGCGGTTCAAACATGAGAATGGAACGAGCTGCAGCGAGGCGCTCCTCAAAATAGACGGCAAAATCGCGCCTGGCGGCTGATTCCATCTTTAAGTCGTTTTCCTCTACCAGTGCGCCCGCGGCAGACGCCGCTTTTGTAATCTGGATGAGAACATTAAAACGGCTGGCCAGAGGGCCGAAATTAAAACGAACCGGTGTTGTTTCGTCATCTGATTCCGTTTGTATTCGGCGCATCTCCTGAAGGAGGGTAAGAGGATTTCCAGCGAGGAAGTCTATCACAGCATCGTAAACAGGGCTTTCGTGAGGTTTCTGCTTGAGAATGGCCGCTGCTTTTTTTATGTGCTCAGAATGAGCGGCAGCCTGCCTCATATCACCCGTGTCCATACGCATTTCATGAAAGAAGAGATGATAGAGACGTTCAAAGTGTAACACTTCCCGTATGCTTTTAGCGAAATTGGCGCGTAAAAGCGACCGGAATTGTACCTCGTCGGTCGGGTCGATCAACTGCAACTGCTTGAGGCTGTCGAGAACCTCTGAGGTCGAGACCCGAAGCCCTGCCGCGCGGCAGCAGGAAACAAATTGTTGGATGAGATGGACCATGGATCACCGGATCGTTCTTGTTATGTTTTAGGGATTCTTTGGTTTTCTTTAATCCCGCTGTTGCGGGACGAGCGTTAATTCTCCGCAGCGAGCTCGCGATATAATGACGTTCATTTCATACCTCGACAGCGAGCTCGCGAGGTGATTGATTGTCAGGAAACAATCCGATCCATATTCTTCCGCACTTTTTCCAGATCCATCTGGTATTTGCAAATGACATTGAGTGTCTCCGAGACAACTTCCGGGGTCAGTTCATTAATCTGCAATGCCAGAAGCGATTGTGCCCAATCCAGGGTTTCCGAAATGCTGGGGCTTTTTTTCAGATCCAGTGTTCGAATTTTGCGGATGGCGTCAACCAGAACGGCGCAAAGTTTTTCCTCGATGTTCGGAATTTTCAAGCGGACAATGGCGATCTCTGTTTCCCGCGCCGGATAATCAATATACAGATGAACGCAGCGGCGCTTGAGGGCGTCACTCATATCCCGATAGTTGTTGGATGTGAGCAGAACAAAGGGGATGTTGATGGCCTTGCGCGTTCCCAGTTCGGGGATCGAAACCTGAAAATCACTAAGCAGTTCCAGAAGAAAGGCCTCGAATTCCGGATCGGATTTGTCCACTTCGTCCAGCAGCAGCACTACCGGCTGCTCCGAACTGATGGCTTGAAGAAGCGGTCGCGGCTGAATGAAACGGTCGGAGAAAAAAGCGTCTTCCTGCGCGGCAATCTGATCAACCGCCTCGGTCAGTGTCGCTGTCGTGCCAATAATATCGTTAATTCTATCCTTCACCATCTGGGTGTAGAGCAGTTGCTTGGCGTATTCCCATTCATAAAGGGCTTTGGCTTCGTCGAGGCCTTCGTAGCATTGCAGGCGGATCAGCTCACGGCCAAGGCTGCGGGCTATCGCCTTAGCCAGTTCCGTCTTGCCGACGCCAGCCGGCCCTTCAACCAAAATGGGCTTCTGGGTTGCCTCAGCCAGAAAAACAACCGTGGCAATTTCCTTTGAGGGAATGTAGCCGGCCTTCGTCAGTCTCGATTGAACATCCACAATACTTTTATATTCCATGAATAGATAATCCTTTCTAAATTAATATATTGACAAGAGCGTTCTTTTGTCAATCATAATGAGAAAAAATGTTGGTGGTGTTTTATACGAAACCTATTTCGATGAAGCGATGACCAGGCTTGAAAAAAAGCGATTTGACTTTACGAACGGCCATATGCTAGGCAACCTCACGTAAAATGACCTCTTTGCAGTTTGCTGGTAGCCAGGCCATGCGGCATAAATGTTTTGTATAAATATTATACACTAAATTATGTAAGGAGATTAAGCAATGACATGGGATGCTGTTATTAACATTTTTCAGGGTGTCAACACGCTGGTCTTATCTTTTTCCTCCAACCCTGTCCTGGCCATAGTCAGAATCGGACTCATCTTTCTAGGATGTCTGCTGGTTTATCTTGGTAAAAAGGGCACGCTGGAGCCTTTGCTCATGATCCCCATGGGACTGGGTATGGCCACTGTCAATGCGGCAATCATGTTTTTTGATCCGTTGAATCTGCATGGCGGCATGGGTACATTTTTTGTGGAAGCACAGGCCGGGGCGACCGCAGATGCTGTAAAGAATGCCGCCGATCTGATGACAATCTTGCAGATTGACTGGCTGCAACCCATTTACACGTATACCTTCAGCAACGGTCTGATCGCCTGTCTGGTTTTTATGGGAATAGGTGCGCTGTTAGATGTGGGTTACGTCATGGCGCGGCCTTTCCAGAGCATGTTTATTGCTGTTTGTGCCGAACTGGGAACGATCGTTACACTCCCTATCGCCCAGATGTTTGGTTACACGCCTCAGCAGGCAGCGGCCATCGCCATCGTCGGCGGCGCCGACGGCCCGATGGTGCTCTTTACTTCCTTGCGTCTGGCGCCGGAACTTTTTGTCCCCATTGCCATCATCGCTTATCTTTATCTGGGGTTTGCTTACGGCGGGTATCCCTATCTGGTCAAATTGCTGGTGCCGAAAAAACTCATGGCTATAAAGCCTGCGCCACCCAAAAAGAAAAGAGACATTACATCCGGTGAAAAAATGCTCTTTGCCGTTGCTGCCTGCGTTTTTTTGTCCTTCCTGCTTCCGGTTGCCGCGCCGCTGTTTTTCTCGTTATTCTTCGGTGTGGTTGTCCGGGAATCCGGCATCAAAGAATATATTCATCTTTTACAGGGACCGGTTCTCTATATATCCAGCATGTTTCTGGGACTGCTCTTGGGAGTGCTCTGCGATGCCAACACGATTATGGATCCAAAAATACTGCCCCTGCTGCTTCTGGGCGTTTTGTCCCTTTTAATTTCCGGTATCGGCGGAATTATGGGGGGGTATGTGTTATACTTTATCTCAGGCGGCAAATACAATCCCGCCATCGGTATTGCCGGTGTCAGTTGTGTGCCGACGACGGCCAAGGTGGCCCAGAAACTGGTTTCCAAGGTTAACAAGACGGCCCTTATTTTACCGGAAGCGCTGGGTGCTAATATCAGCGGCGTCATCACCACAGCGATCATTGCCGGTATTTACTGCAGCTTGCTCGCGAAATAGACAAGGAGGATGTTATGGGCGGATGGACCGCAGCTTTTTTTACCTATTTATTAACGATTATTATCGCATCATTCTGTGCCGGTATGATTCATCTGATGGTTGTGCTGATGGATAAACATTCTAAAAAGAAGAGTTAGTCCCCGGGGCAATCATTCGCGCTTTGCCAGACCTTAAACATTACGGCCTTGAAATCCGTCGTAATTTCTGCTTAATCTCTCTGACGAAGGTAAATTCAATATGGCAACAAAAACAACCCCCGTCAAGAAGCATGATCGATGGGTTTCATCAGCGCTGAAAGTCAATCTGGAAAGGACGGCGGTAGATGTCCAAATACCGCAGCAATACGCGCCGATTCTGCAGATTGTCAAAGACCACTATGGCTTGCAGAAAAAAACACGCGAGCTTTTGACGGAACTCAATCATCCTTATGTCAATTGGGAATATGTTCTCAAAGAACTCAAGTCCATCTCCATCGGCGATTTTTATATTTACAACAATCATCCGGAGGGACTGACCGCTTTATCCATCCTGCTGACGATTTATTTTGACGTCCTGAAATCGCCTGCGTCCGAAGATGTGAAAGACAGCGCCGTTCATTATTTGTTCGACTACGCGGATGCGATTATTACGCAGAGCAATGAGCTGCTGGGAAGAAACCTGTCTTTATTTCCGGGACTTATCACCTCTCTGATGAACATCGCCGATGCGGAATCCGCTCTGTTCAAGAAATGCTCATCCTATCTGAAAAGAATTATCCGGGCGGTTGCGGAAAAGAAAGTGGTGATTACCACGCCGTCTTTCGATTTGCTGATCTATAAGATGTTTCGGGCGACGTATTCCTTCTGGCTGGCTCAGCCCGACCCGGCTTTATGGCTGATTACCGAGAGCAGGGCCGATGCGTTGTTCGATGAGAAGGCTTATATGGAGTTGATCGAGCCGCTGAGTCATCACCATTTCCGCAAAATACTCATGGATATCGAAACGCTCCGTCCTCAGGACGGTGAAAAAATGGGAGCGCGTATCGGGGACTTTTTGTCCCTGCCGGATTATTTCCAGATCATCGACGGCTACCTGCATGTGGCCGACGCACTGGAAAAGTCTCAGGCTTATCAGGGCCGTCATCTGGTTAAACTGGATTTCCTCTTCGGAATTATGAGTGTGCCGGGGCTGCGGGATATCCATGTCAGCGCCATGCGGGAAATCAATCACTCGCTTCGGCTGGTTTTTCAGGAGGAAAAAAAGGAAAATCTGGATGGCTTTGTGCGGAAGATTTTCACTTTCTTAAAAAAAAATACGTCACAAAACGAATTCCGCGGCGCGAGCGTCGATTGCATTGTCACGGCGGCCAGGGAGGTTTTCGCACAAAACGCCCACCCGTTGGTGGAAGCATTCATTGATGAACTGATTGCCTACGGATTTGAATATCCGGAAATTCAAGGATCGACGACGGACTGGCAGGTGCAGGTCAATCCCGAACATATTCGAACCATCCGCGTCTGGCTGGAAATTATTGCCATGAAGCCGCGCTGGACGAAAAGATTAATCTCCGCCCTGCTCATCAATTTAAAAATCGGCGGGATATTTATTCGCGATACGGATTTGATCCAGCGCGACATTTCAAGGCTGCTCAACACGGATATCGCCCCAGCTTACAACTTAATCAAACAGCTTTTGCGCGTCTTTCCCGTGTATTTCAGTGAAATCGGTGCGGAAGGGGAGCTTCGGGACATTACCACCCGCGTGGATGAACTATCATCTCGCAACGACCGGTTGATCGATTTCTTCCGCAAGCAATCCCATGTGGAAAGCAATAGCCTGCTGGTCGAGTTTATCGAGGACATTTTCCGCTACTGGTTTACCGGCGACAAAAATTTCATTCGCACGCACATTCCGGATGAAGTGTTTGAGCAGGTAATGAATTCCGGTATATATTTTAGCGGTATGCATCAGTCGCTCATCCGTCTTTTCCCCAAGACCGGCAGCCAGCCGCGAAAATTTCTGGAATGGGACCAGGCTAAAATTGCCAGGGAAATTCAGCAAATCACGGGTGTTTCCGAGACGGATAAAGAGCGGGTTTCGCTGATGATCCGTATTTACCAACTGATCTATAAAAAATATTATCCTCAGTATTTTGATTTGCTCAAAGACCTGGAGTCTGTCAATGCTTTTGCCACACAGGATATCCAGTCTCTGAAACGATCGCTGGGCTCTAAAAACCACTACCGCAGCCTGACGATCATCCTGAAATTTCTTGGCACACTCAAAGCCAAAATTCTTTCCGGACAGAAAACCCAGTCTTTTGAAAATATCTACTATAAAAGGCATATTGCCGCGGGCATTCCATCCATGTACGGAACTTATCATGAGGAAAAGTTTGACGCGCTGGGGCTTACACTGCGCCTGGAGATCCTTGGGGTAATGTTGTTTGAAGAACTGATCAAATCACTGAATCTGAAATTCATCACCAAGCGCACCATCATCAAGATTCATGCCTATCTATGGCACTATCTCGGCGCACTGGAACTGGAAGGCATTTCCACCGAAGGGCTGGTGGCCAAAGTCAAATATGTTACGAGCGCTCTGCCCATCAAACAATTTTCTGTGGATCAATATCTTGATATTTTCCGGTTCATCTCCAAAGGCATTCAGGATATCATCCGCGATTATTATATCGACGCCCACAGTATCAGTCTGCCGGTGATTGTCCGTCAGATCAAGCCGCCTTCAGATCATATGAACTCAAAAGGCGATCCGCGCATGCCCGATGAGCTGGTTTATCAGCAATCGGAGAATTTCATCCGCGGCATCATCTCGTCGGCCTTCGGATTGCAAGTGCTGGATAATTTCGTTCACGCCGTCATTAAAACGCTCAACGCGGAACTGGAAAAATTCAAGGACAACAAGAGGATTCTCAATCTGCTGATGGATTATAATCCCGAACTGGCTGTTTCTTCCATTTATAGCAAGAATGCCCAGCTCGACAACCAGATCCTTCTGGGGAACAAAGGCTATTTTCTCAAAAAGCTGGTTTCTTTCGGTTTTCCGGTGCCGCCGGGTTTTATCATTACCACGGAAGTGTTTCGTGGCTATGACGCCGTCTATGGTTATAAGTATATCTTCAGCGATCTGGCCGCGCGCGTCAACAAAGGAATCACCGCGCTGGAAAAGAAGACCGGCCGCAAATTCGGCGACCGCAACAATCCTCTGCTTTTGTCGGTCAGAAGCGGCGCCACGGTTTCTCTGCCCGGGATGATGCGCTCTTTTTTAAATGTGGGCATCAACACCTCCATTGCGGAAAATCTCAGCGGGAGAAAAGAGTTCCAGTGGGCGGCCTGGGATTGCTACCGTCGCTTTCTCCAGACCTGGGGGATGTTTCAGGGGCTGAGACGCGATTTTTTTGACGCCATTATGGACGACTTCAAACAAAAATATGGCGTGGAAAGAAAAATTCAATTTCCGCCCGACCTGATGAAACAAATCGCCCTGTCATACAAGAAAGGCATTCTCGACAGCGGTATTCCGCTGGCGGATGATCCGATGCGGCAGTTGCGCCATGCCATTTTGCATGTTTTTGATTCCTGGTATTCGGAGCAGGCCCGGATTTATCGTCATCAGATGCATTTATCCGATGAATGGGGAACGGCTGTCATCGTGCAGGCGATGATTTTCGGCAATCTCCATGAACGTTCCGGATCGGGCGTAATTTTTACGCGCGATCCGAAAAGTGCCTCATCTGATGTTACGCTGTGTGGCGATTTTATCTTCGGAGTTCAGGGCGACGATATTGTGTCCGGCCTGGTCGAAACCTTTCCCATTTCGGAGCGTCAACGAATCGCCGAACCTCGCAATACGGGAATATCTCTGGAAGCTACCTTTCCGGCCATCTATGCCGAGTTGATCAAAATAGCGGAAATTATGATTTACGAAAAAGGATTCAATCATCAGGAAATTGAGTTTACGTTTGAAGGCCCTCAAAAGGAGCATCTGTTTTTACTGCAAACGCGCGATATGGATCAGACCAAAACAAAAAGTCTGCGGCGGTTTAAGGACACGGTCTTGTTGCATGCCTCCATACTGGGCACGGGGATCGGCGTAAGCGGTGGCGCGCTGTGTGGCCGGGCGGTTTATTCCGAAGAAGACATTAATCGTTTTCGCAAGACGGAACCCAAAATGCCTCTCATTCTCGTGCGTCCCGATACGGTTCCGGATGATGTCGGCGTCCTTTTGCAGGTGGAGGGGCTCCTGACGGCCAAAGGTGGCGCAACCTCTCATGCTGCCGTGACCATCCCGCAACTGGGCAAAGTCGGTGTGGTGGGTCTCAGTAAACTGAAGGTCTACGAAACAGAAGGTTATGCCACGCTGGAAGGGCACACCATCAGGACGGGAGATTTTATCTGTATCGACGGCTGGAGCGGCGCTCTCTATTTAGGAAAACATGAAAGAGAAATAGATAAGTATTATTCAATCACCCTCTAAAATCTTTGAAAATCCCCCCGCTTTTCGTGAAAAGGAAAACGGGGGGATGTGTTTCGATGGGTATGCCGCTTATTGAATATTCTTGTGGATATAGGCGGTCAAATCGCCCAGCCGGTTAGTGTAGCTGCCGTATTCGTTGTCATACCAGCCGAAAATTTTGGCATGGACCACCGGTACCTTCAAGGTTTTCTCGCCAATGCCCTTAAGGAAGCCCGCCGGCAGATTCGGAATATGAGAAAGATCAACCGGAATGAAAGCGGTTCGCGTGTGATTGAACTGGCCTTCAATAATAACCGCCGCGTCTTCGCCGATCAGATCGGTTGAAACATTCTGCTGCATCGTAAATCTGACCAGCTTCTCCGGATTACCTTCCGCAGTTTTACGGTAAATTTCATTGAGCTTCCTGGTGTCGATATCGGCTGCATCCCCCGCTTTGTTCTGGCGTGCCTGAAACGTTGCATTCAATATGATGAGCGACAGAGTATTGGTCGGCACACGGATGGAGTCGCCCATGAACCCGATGTTTTTAACTTCCGGAATAACCTCAATCAGGGCCTGCGCGGCGCCCGTCGAGGTAAGAATAATATTGTTCAGGATACTGCGTGTTTTGCGGATATCTCTTTCACCGGCCTTCGGCATCTTATCCAGAACACTCTGTGTATTGGTGACGGCATGGATCGTGGACATGGACGCTGTCAGAATCGTGCTGGTTTCCTCATGATCCAGAAGCGGCTTGACCATGTGCGCAAGCCCCGTGGTGGTGCACGACGCGGCGGAAACCAGCAAATGTTTTTTGCGGTCAAAAGCTGTGTGATTGATTCCGTAAATCAGGGTTGTGGTGTCGTCCGGCGTGGACAGAGCCTTATTTTTGATCTTGAACGGTGCAGAATGGATCACCACCTTGGCGCCGCCGTTTAGGTGACCCCGTATCGATCCTTTTTTGTCGTCCACGGGAACAGTCGGATCTTTAAAATTGCCGCTGCAATCCACAACAATATCTGCGCCGTATTGACGCCAGGGGATATTGAGGGGATTCCTCTCTTCACGCAGAATTGTCACCGGTATGCCGTCGATAATCATTTTCCCATTTTTGTCGTCCGTGATTTGAATACAAGGTTGCGCTTTAATGCCGTAGAGAAAACGGTGGAGCAGTCCATAAGTGCCATCCGCTTCAATCAACCGGGCAATCGTGTCCATCCCCGTGCCCACGTCGCGGCCCAGGTTAACGACGATCTCCTTGAAGTACTTTCTGCCGACGTGATGCCACAGACTCAGCTTGCCAATTCGTCCTAAACTGTTAATGCCGAGTACCGGCAATCTGCTTTCCAACTTGCTACTTTTTACCATGATATATTTCCTCCTTTACCCCCGTAGTGGCGGGAATGATTTTTTTGTGTTGTGAAAGGGAGATGCAAAGGCGCATAGAACCCCAATGATAGTTATGGAAGGTATGTTTGTATAAATATTGCGCAAGTCCGATATCCATAATTCAAGGAGGTCATTTTGGGAAGACCGGCATTTTCTTATCGGAAACACCGGTCAAAGTCAAGAGCTTAAAGGATAAAATAAATAATATTAAAAGGATATAGTCAGCACAGATGCTCAATTTCATGTCTTTTTTTGTCGATCATCTTTTTGAAGCTTTCAGCAAGCGGGCCGTTCTCTCGCCAGGCACGGCATGTATTGAGTAGAAAGTGATAAATCATCTTAGCTTGGGCAGGATCGGAAGTCGGTGTTTTCTGTGACTGGTGCGCCGCAAATCCCTGGACGGCCGCCGGGGCCATGGCCAGGAGAAGCTCCACCAGGTGGGTGCAGCCGTTTTTGCCTCCGGCCAATTTCTTTACTTTTGACGTAAAGCCCCTGGTGATGGTCAGACCCTTAACGGGAGCGAGACAGTTAATCGTTTCCCGACACTCGTTGCGGGGAACAGACAGCAGATCAACATCCACCTCCTCAATCAAAAGACTGGAGCAATTCACCAGCAGTCGTATGCCCATGTGATGAATGACGCCGCCCGGAAACGTTTCTCCGGTGATTATGTGAGAGTCCTGGAAACGATCATCTTTAAGGAAACCTTCCACAATGATTCTCTGCCCGTCATAATTATATGTTGTCACGGTGATGTTCCGCGTATGGATTTTTTCGCCTTTGGATTCCCAAACAGATTGCATCAGTTTGCCTCGGTGATGCAGTCTTGCATCTTATGGTATTCCAGCACAGCCGCTATGGAGCGCGCGGCACGCTCGGGGTCCTGGTAAATGGGTACACCTTGGTCGAGTAGAAGCCGGACCATTCTTTCCTGAAGACTCCGGTAAGTGAAACCGATGATCGGCTTATCGGGGTGAAGCTTGGTCAGGCTGAAAAAGGTACTGGCATATTGCGTTATCAGCTTGTCCATCTCCGTGTGAATAGACTCCGCAGGCACATCCATTTCTTTCAGAATGCGCTCGATAAAGAGACCCGGAGACAGGAAATAGGCCAAAAGCATATCTGCGTTCTTTTCCTGCAGCAATATATCCGGAATATTAAAGTAGTCTTCTGCGGGATTTTTACTGAATGTCATATCAACCGGGTTTGCCGTGCTGGCTGTCTTGGGGATCAACGGCTTGAGCTTTTCTAACGTTTCGGAAGAAAGCGGCGGTAGTGCGAGGCCTGCCCGTCCGCAAGCATCCGCCGCTGTGGCTCCGGGGCCCCCTGAGTGGGTCTGGATGATAATCCTGTTTCCCAATGGCCTTGGGAGTGTTCCCAAGGCGAGTGCGTAATCAAAGAGTTCCGTCAGTGTCTGTGCCCGGATGATGCCGCATTGTCTGAATACGCCGTCATAGATCTCGTTGGGACCCGACAGGGAGCCTGTATGAGATCGGCCTGCATTCTTACCCGCCTCGGACCCGCCCACATAAAGGGCTACGATGGGTTTACGGGCGGTTATCGCCTTGGCCGTTTCAATAAACTTTCTTCCCCGGGCGATCCCTTCAATATAAAGGGTGATGACCTTTGTGTTGGGACAGGCGCCCAGGTATTCCATGCAATCGACAATATCGATATTGGCCTCATTACCGACACTGAGCGCCGCACTAAAACCCATTCCATGGCGATGAAGATAATCAAATATTTGCGTAATAAAGCTCCCGCTCTGGGAGGCAAGGCCGACGAAACCGGGGGGGCCTTCTGCTTGAATGGGCGTGGGATTCAGCTTGATGTGAGGGTTGGCAACGCCAAGACAGTTAGGTCCGAGAAAACGGATGCCGTACTTCAGGGCAATGGCCTCCAGCTTTTTTTGCATCTCGACGCCTTCCGGGCCTGCTTCCCTGAAACCTCCGGATACTACGATAGCATGCTTGATGCCTTTCTTTCCGCAATCATCCATGGTTTGGCAGACAATCTCTGTCGGCAGGACGATAATCGCCAGGTCTGGGACCTCGGGCAGATCCATAACGCTGGTATAGGCCTTACGTCCGCGTACTTCTTTTTCGGTCAGGTGAATCGGGTATATTTCCCCTTCATAACCCAGGGCCTGCATGGATGAAAGCATGATCGATCCCATGCGCATGAAAGTATTGGAAGCACCGAAAAAGGCGATGCTCTTTGGATTGACAATTGGATACAGAGGACTTTCCTGAATTGAACGGATCATTTCTTTCCCTTCTCAAATCGATTGATGCTCAGACTATTTTTAAAGTATTCCCGCAAAAAAATACAATATTCCTCCAGCGCGGTGACCGAGAGGAATATTTTTATGCATGGTCGATACCAGATAATTTCCGATTATTCAAGAAAGCATCCGAAAAATTTTTAACAATAAAGATTGACAGGTCGGTATTCTTTAAAATAAGAAACGACATGATAAAAATAATCACAACCTGAGGTGCCATACAATGATTGATCCCAACTCTTTAATTCAGAATGCGAAATCCCGCGGCCAAAAGGCCTTGAATGAATATGATTCCAAATTGTTTCTTGCCGCTTTTGGTGTTCCCGTATGCCGGGAGGTTCTGGCATCTTCAGTGGATGCCGCGGTTGCGGAAGCTCTCAGAATAGGGTTTCCCGTTGTTCTTAAGGCATCGGGAGAGAAACTGACGCACAAAACTGAAGCTGGCGGCGTTGTGTTGAATGTGAAGAATGAAGAGGAGATTCTATCCGAAGGCTGGCGGCTTCTGGCGATTCCGGGATGCGAGTCCCTGTCCGTGCAAGAAATGATTGTGGGTGCCCGGGAACTCGTCTGTGGCCTGACTCGCGACCCCTCATTCGGACCGGCGGTGATGTTCGGTCTCGGGGGAATTTTAACTGAGACGTTGAAAGACACCGTTTTCCGGATTGCTCCTCTCACCCTGTACGATGCAAAGGACATGATGTCGGGGATTCGAGCCCATACTATTTTAAAGCCCTTTCGTGGAGAAGAGGCGGTCGATACGGAGCTTCTGGCAAAGATTCTCGTGGCGGTGGGAGCAATCGGCCTTCAATACGAATCCATTGCCGAGATCGACATCAATCCCCTCAAGATTCGCCGTGACGGCAAACCCGTTGCCGTGGACGCGCTGATTGTGCTTGCATCCTGACATATTAATTATCGCACGGCAGATTCACGATCATTCGGTCGTGTATATCGGTACTGGGATTCCCATGGCGGCCGGGATTCTGGCCAAGAAAACCCATGCCCCTAATATTCATAACAAAGTATACAAAAAGGTAATCAGACATTATTCTGTCCAAATATTGCACAAAATTATCTGATGGAGTATGATCTACCTGGTAAATCATATCAGGTTTTTGAGGCCGGATAATCATTCCGGAGACGAAAACGCTTGATAAAAAAATAGTTTCTAAGGAGATCACCGTGTCCAAGCATGTTCAAATGAAGAAATGGAAAGAGGCGGCAGCCAAAGAGTTAAAAGGAAGACCCTTGGAATCGCTCAACTGGGAAACACCGGAAGGTATTGTTATTAAGCCTATCTACACCGCTGAAGACTTGGAGGGGCTGGATACCGTCAACACCCTTCCCGGTCTTGCCCCGTACCTGCGGGGGCCGTCGGCCACCATGTATGCCAACCAGCCCTGGACCATCCGCCAGTACGCGGGATTTGCCACCGCCAGAGAATCGAATGAGTTTTACCGGAAAAATCTGTCCGCCGGGCAAACGGGTTTGTCCGTGGCTTTTGATCTGGCTACGCACCGGGGTTACGATTCCGATCATCCCCGCGTCGCGGGTGATGTCGGCAAAGCAGGCGTGGCGATTGACTCTGCTGAAGATATGAAAATCCTTTTCGATAAGATTCCCCTGGATAAAGTCTCGGTCTCGATGACGATGAACGGTGCGGTGCTGCCTGTTCTTGCCGGATATATCGTGGCCGCAGAGGAGCAGGGTGTCGAGCAAAAGCTGCTGGCCGGCACCATCCAGAACGACATTCTGAAGGAATTTCTCACCCGCAATACTTATATTTATCCGCCGCGCCCCTCGATGCGGGTGGTCTCCGATATTATTTCCTACTGCTCAAAAAATATGCCGCGTTACAACACCGTTTCCATCAGCGGTTATCATATTATGGAGGCGGGCGCGGATTCCGTTTTACAGGCGGCCTTCACATTGGCCGACGGCAAGGAATACATTCGTGCGGCTATTGACGGTGGCCTGAAGATTGACGATTTCGCGCCGAGGCTTTCTTTCTTCTTCGGTGTGGGCATGAACTTCTTTATGGAGATCGCCATGCTGCGAGCGGCGCGCTATTTGTGGCAAAAAATCGTTGGCGAATTCAACCCGACCAATCCGCGGTCTTGTGTTCTGCGCACGCACGTGCAGACATCCGGCTGGAGCCTGACCCAGCAGGATCCCTACAACAACATTATCCGCACCACGCTGGAAGCGCTGGCGGCGGCGCTCGGCGGCACACAATCGCTGCACACCAACTCCTTTGACGAGGCGGTCAGCCTGCCCACGCCGCTTTCCTCACGGGTCGCCCGTAACACCCAGATCATTATTCAGGAGGAGTCGCAGATCTGCCATGTGGTCGATCCCCTGGGCGGTTCCTACTATGTCGAATCCTTAACGGCATCGATTATCCGGGAAGCCCAGAAGATTATGGATGAGATCGAAGAACTGGGCGGCATGGCGCGCGCCATTGAAACCGGCATGCCGAAACTGCGCATCGAAGAATCCTCCGCCCGCCGCCAGGCCAGGATCGACCAGGGCAAAGACACCATCGTTGGCGTCAACAAATACAAAGTCAAAGAAGAAACACCGATTGAAGTGTTGGATATCCCCGGCAGCGTCCGCGATGAGCAGATCGCGCGCCTCAAGGACATCAAGGCCAAACGTGACAATACGGCTGTGCAAAAAGCTTTGGAGAAGATTACAACTGTGGCCGGGAAGGGCGGCAACCTGTTGGCTGCGTCAATTGAAGCGGTAAGACTGAGGGCGACGGTGGGAGAAGTCTCCGATGCCATGGAAAAAGTATTCGGCCGCTATGTCGCGACCACGCACGTCATCTCTGGCGCTTATGCCTCGGAATACGGGGACAGTGAAGTCATTAACGCATTGCGCGGACGGACAGAGAAGTTTCTCACGAAAACAGGCCGTCGTCCCCGGCAACTGGTGACCAAAATGGGGCAGGATGGTCATGACCGGGGAATCAAAGTGGTTGCTACGGCTTATGCGGATATCGGCTTTGATGTGGATATCAGTCCGATGTTTCAAACCCCGGAAGAAGCGGCCAAAATGGCCATCGAAAACGATGTGCATGTGGTAGGCGTATCGAGCCTTGCCGCGGGACACAAGACCCTTGTTCCTCAGCTGATAGAAAATCTGAAAAAAATGGGCGGCACGGATATTCTCGTGGTTGTCGGCGGTGTGATTCCCCCCGCGGATTATGACTTCCTGTATTCCCGAGGCGTCAAAGGTATCTTCGGGCCCGGCACAGCCGTCACCGACTCGGCGGACAAAGTGCTGCAGCTCTTGGAAGAAAAGTACCTATAAAACAAAGAAGGGAACGATCTTACCATCCGTTTAAATCATAAATGAAAGGAGCTGATTATGAAATCATTTTATCGCATCACATGGGTTGTCTTCCTGGTTCTTCTTTTAGGTTGTGGGCAGCAACAACAAACCTTCACAGAGGCGGAAAAAGAAACGATTCAAAAAGAGGTAAAGGCTCAGTTCAATCAGCTGGTCTCGGCAGTAAACCAATTAAATGCCGGCGCCTGGTCTAATTATTACAGCAAGGATGAGTTTTTATCAGCAATCGCGAGTGCGGATTCTTATACCAAGCGAAGTGAATGGGTGGATGTCATAACAAATTATTTCTTGATGAGAGAGCGTATGCGTGTTGAACCTCTCGACGTGCGAGTGACGGCACTCACTCCAAACCTGGCCTTGCTGACCAGTGATGAAAAGACCCAGATCGGGTTGAAAAGTGGAAAAAATGTTAACGTCAAGCATGCATTTACGATGCTTTGGAAAAAAGAGCGGGATGGTTGGAAGATCCTGCATTCTCATGAATCATGGGTCGATGAGAATATTAAATAAGACTTCTGCTTTATTTTTTTCAGTTGATAAACCACCGTGGCCTCAGCCCAGTCCGAAAGGTCGATCTGATTCAACCGCTGAATCTCTTCGGGTAAAATGCCCCGCCGCTTGAGGCGGGGTTGTTCATTAGAGTCAAAAATCGGCTCATCCCTTTGAGTGCGAGAAATTCCACCTGAGGCGGAATAAATTTCAGGGCAGCTTGGCAATGAATTCTTTGACGACCCCGGCAATTTCCGCCGGTTTTTGCATGGGGATTAAATGTCCGGCTTCGGCAACCGACCCGTATTTCCCCTGCGGCAGGAGTGAAACAGCTTTTTTTATATCCACCAGACCTATGTTAGGGCTTTTTTCTCCTTCAATCATTAGCACGGGACATTCGATCTTTGTGAGAAGCGGCCAAGGGTCACGGCTCCAGCCACCCATGAACATGGCGGCCTCGCTTTCCGGCGTGCAAGTCAGGCGCATATCGCCTGCCTGCTGTTTTTCCATACCATACTGCATATAAAGATGCAGGACTTCTTCGTCCCAGTCCGAAAAGAATGAACGCGATTTCAAATAGGCCATGGCTTCAGTTTCACTTTGCCAGTGATTAACCCGTTTAATCGACTTGGAGGCCAGCGGATGGTCTTTCAGGCTGATTTCCGTCTTATAAAATTCATCCGGCAGGAAGATCGGCTCTATAAGGATCATGCCGCGCGGCTTCACGCCATAAGCGGAAACGGCAATCGTCAATACCGTTGCGCCCATCGAATGCCCGACCAGTATGGGTTTTTCAATTTTCTGCCCGTGGCAGAAGGTGGCAAGGTCCTGGGCGATCACATCCCAGCTCAAGCCGCCTTTTTCCGGCTCACACGAGCGATAGTTGCAAATGTACGGCGCCCATACTGAATATTGAGGAATAAATTCTTCGATGATCGGATGCCACAGCCAAGGCAAAAATCCGGTGGCATGCGCGAAAAGAATCTGACGGGGGCCACCCTCATAATAAAGATAGGGCAGCTCAGCTCCGCCCACATCTTGCATCTTTAACTCAGATATTTCCTTTTTCATAGTTAATCAGTCCCTCGCTTTAAGCGCCGATAATTTCCGTCAGAAAACAAAAACGGCGGCGGCAACCACAGTGGTGTAATTATTATCCATGCAGATTTTTGACTGGGTCACATTTAGCGTCCGGACAATTTTGCCGCTGATTTTAAAAATTTCTTTTTTCTCGTCCCAGCTCTCATCCACATTGAAATCAATTCCCAGCGTGGATGCCAGCATGGCCGCGGCCAGATCTTCGGCATGATCACCGGTTTGCTTTTCCGTCATGCCGTAAGCATGATGCTCGCTGATATAGCCATACGATGATTTATCCGCGGGGATCGCGCAGCCGACCGACGCGGCCAGGAGCCGTTTGGGTTCATTGCTGCAACAGCGGCTCATCACGCAGTAGGTAATGGCGCCCGGCACCAGTGATTTGAGACCCTGCGACTTGGGGATCATTTTACAGCCGGGAGGAAAAATACTGGACACCTGGACTAGATTGCATTTCTCAATACCGGCATTGCGCAAGGCACGCTCAAAGGAATGCAATTCATCCTTATGTGTGCCCACGCCTTTGGTAAAAAAAATCTTTTTGGGGACAAAATCCTGCATGGTCATCTCCTTTTCGCCGTCGCGGGCGGATTAATTTTCTTCAGGGGGAGAATCTGCGCTATCCTCCATCGGTCTGAACAAACGCCGTATTGGCGTATAAATATTCCACCTTCTCTTTATGTTTGAGTTCTTCATTGGCCATTTTCAGAAGCATATTTCTGATTTCCCCTTCCGGATGCACAGACGCCATTCCTACGTAAAGGTTGTAGGAATTCAGCTCGCGGGCGGACGCCAGGAGATAGGCGTCCTTGCTGTCCATATTGTACTGAATGCCGGGGGAGGAAACAAATTCGGCCACCTTGCAATCGGGAACCTCTTCAATATTTGTGGCATTATTGATCAAGCTTTCCTGCCGGTAGCGGATCAGATTATTCTTATGACCCATTTCTTCTTTTGCCAGATAAAGCAGAGTGTCCTTGGCCGATTTATCCGTTACCCTGTCCGCCAGTTTGAGATAAAACCAGTTGGCCTCCTCTTCATTGGCGATCGCTTTTTCAATGATTGCGTTAAAATCTTCTTTTTTCATAGTCCGCCCCACCTTATATATTGTTGATTAATACTCGGTCAGCGTGGAAAGACCGCGTTCACCCACCAGAATGATGCGGGTATGCGTCAGACGCGTGGAAATCACCTTGGCGGTGGACTGCATGATTTTGAAGCCCAAGGCACAGTCTTCATCCATCATCGCTCGCAGCTTAAAGGAGTCAAACGCAATCAGCTTGGTATCCTCAAGGCAACGGGCGCCAAGCGTATAGGTGAACGGCTCCACCACAGCCGACCAGCCCATGGATTCCCCCTTGGTGACCATATCAATCGTCACCTGCATAGGCGGTTTGCCCGGCCCCATGTAGTTATCCATGAAGAGGGCAACTTTTCCTTCCTGGAGTAAATAAAGGCAGCGGGCCGCATCACCGTTGGAATAGAGCTGTGTACCTGCCTGATAGTTTTCCTCATTGGCCAATGACTCCAACTTGATCAGTTGATCATTGGTGAAATCCTTCAAAAAAGCAAATTTTTTCAGAACACTGATGGCGATCATAAGTCTTACTCCTTTCGTGAATGTTGAAGTAGTTTAATGTCTTATACCAGCCTTCATTTTCTTATACTACAAATTTATCAAATGCCCAAGACGTTCTGGTTGTAATTTACACGAAATTCCTTAGAATGCAAAAGAAAATGATCATGAAAACCACAAACCGTTTATCTTGCCTGAATTATAAAAAAAGATTATATAGGGTTATCGATTAAAGGATACCTTTATGATGAAAACATTTTTCAGTCTGTCCGTTGTTTTATTATTTATTTTATCAGGTTGTCTTGCCGCGCCGGATACCATTCGGGATGTCCGGAAATTACGTCAGGATCATGCTTCTTATTTTACCGACGGCGTCCAAAGCGAAGAGCCGTTGACTGCGGCAAGTCAAGCATGGATGGAAGAAGATTATAACACCATCTACTTTTCCGTATGGCACCAAAACAGTCCTTTTCATGCCCTGCCTGAAAGAGTCCAGCAGGATTTCAGGAAATACACTTTCAAGCCCGGCTACGGGGAAAATAAAAAGCTTCATCTACCTTCCTGGGTGAAAAAACTCGAAAGCAAAGCGTCTTTGAATAACTACCCGAATGCCCTGTCTCGCGGCATCACCACCAGAAATACGAATTTAAGGGAATTGCCAACCAATTCGCCCCACTTTAACAGCTCCGACGGTGACAGTTCGGCCTGGCCGTTTGATAATTTGCAGCGGTCATCTGTTCCCGCCAATACGCCGATCTTTGTCTGCCAGCTCAGCGCGGACAAATCCTGGGCGCTGGTGGAGACTTCCTTCACTTACGGTTGGATTCCGGTTGAAGATTTCGCTTCCGTGGACAGCAAATTTATCAAAACCTGGGAATCGGGGCGCTATGCGGTGATCATCCGCGATCATACGTCTATTCTGGACGAAAACGGCCTATTCCTTTTGCGGGCGTCGGTAGGGCACATTTTCCCTTTAACGGAACGTTCGGCGGACCGGATGCAAGTGTCGATCGCCGTGGCTGATCAAAACAGACGAGCGGTGATCAGACGCGGTTTTGTCCCGGCGGCTGCGGCTGCGGCAAAGCCGTTGCGATTCAATCCTGTCCATGCGGCAAAGATAGCCAATGAAATGATCGGCGAACCTTATGGCTGGGGCGGACTTTACGGCAACCGTGATTGTTCTTCCATGACCCGCGATTTCTTCGCCGTCTTCGGCATCTGGCTGCCGCGGCATTCGGAAGACCAAGTGAAAGAGGCAGGCACTTATATCGATCTTTCTGGCCTTCGTCCCGAACAAAAAGAAAGAATTATCCGGGAGAGGGGTGTTCCTTACCTCAGCCTTTTATGGCGCAAAGGCCATGTGATGCTGTATATCGGACAGCAAGACGGCCGAGCGCTGATTTTTCATAACATCTGGGGCATCCGGACCAAAGATTTGCAAGGACGTGAAGGACGAAAAATTATCGGGCAGGCGGTTATTACCACCCTGCAACCGGGACAGGAGCTGAGAGATATTGATTCGGCGGCCGGCTCTTTGCTCGACAACATTTCCGCCATGAATATTCTGACTCCCGCCAACCAGGAGAAACCGTCAAAATGAACAAATATAAGATCGTTCTGGAGTACGACGGCACCAATTACAGCGGATGGCAGGCACAGAAAAACGCGAGAAGCATTCAAGGTGCCCTGACCGAAGCGGCGCAAAAATTCCTGGATACGCCGGTGGACATTCAGGGGGCGGGGCGCACCGATGCCGGTGTACACGCGCTGGGGCAGGTGGCCCATCTGGAAACAAACCGCAAGCTTCATTGCGAAACCTTGCGTATCGGACTCAACGATCTTCTCCCTGCCGGCATCAATATCCTATCTTTAGAAAATGCCCACCCTCGTTTTCATGCCCGTCACTCAGCCGTCAGCCGCAGCTATCTGTATCTGATCGCCGGCCGGCGAACCGCCTTTGGCAAGAAGTATGTCTGGTGGGTCAAAGACAAGCTTCATATCGGCAAGATGCGGCAGGCTCTCGGCGTTTTTGAGGGATTTCATGATTTCGCGTCTTTTGCAGACAAAAGGATGGACAAGGACACGTCAACGAAAGTCCATGTCGAAGGCATTGAGCTGAAAGAGTTCAGCAGTTTGGTCGCCATGCGAATTACCGGTTCCCATTTTTTATGGAAAATGGTTCGCCGTATCGTTGGAATGACCGTCGAGGCTGGACGAGGCAACGTCACGGCCAAAGATCTGGAACAGACACTCCATACCTTTTCCGATGTTCCCGCCCGTTATACCGCCCCACCCTCCGGGCTTTTTCTGGAAAAAGTTTTATATGAAGGTGATCAATTGCCGGCAATACAGCCGCCGATTCATTTGACGTAAGATCAATGCCGGCGGAAGGGTCGCCGTATTGATTCCACTCGCCCTGAAAAGGCTTAATCTTGCCCCGGTGCTTGGTTCCAATATTCCGCTGACAGCCTTTAGAGATGCTTATACCCGTTCTGGCAATGGCTGCCCACATTTTAGTCTGCCGTTTTTATAATTCGTACAATTTTGCTCGTTTTTTGTTTGGCCTATATTTCAGAATAATCTATTTATTTCAACAAGTAACATACCATAACCTAGTTTGGCACTATCCTTGCCTTAAGAGAATCC
>JANYAF010000108.1 GCA_025355175.1 Deltaproteobacteria bacterium
TATTGCCGAGGGCTTCAACCGGTATCATAACAAAGAATATCGTCAGTTTTTATATATTGCTCTTGGATCATGCGCCGAACTGGAAACACAAGTTGAGGTTAGTGTTACTTTGGTATATATTACGCAAGCAGGAAGAGATAAAATAATTGAGAAACTCGATCACGAGTCGCGGATGTTGCGAAACTTAATAAAACGGCTTAGTGCGTGAAGCGCCAAAAGCCGTCACTCGTGAAACGTGAAGCGTGAAGCGCAAGATACGAGATACGCTTCACGCTTCACGAGATACGAAGGGGTTTTTAATGATGGCAAGAAAAACTGAATCTGAAATCGGCAATCCTCGATTCCTCCGGGTTTTAATGGTGGAGGATTCGGAAGATGACGTTCTGCTCATCCTCAGGGAACTGAAAAAAGACGGCTACGCTCCTGAATATGAACGGGTGGAGACGCCGGAAGATATGGCCAATGCTTTGTCCGGCAAACACTGGGATGTCATTTTGTGTGATTATCAATTGCCGCGTTTCAGTGCTATTGACGCCCTTGCGATGATCAAGAAACTGAACATCGATGTCCCGGTCATTATTGTTTCCGGAGCCATTGGAGAAGAGACGGCTTTGGACTGCATTCACCGCGGGGCGCATGATTATATCATGAAGGACAATTTGACGCGTCTTGGCGTTGCCATTTCCCGGGAACTGGAAAAGAAAGAAACAAGAATCAAGAGCAGGCAGGCCGAAGAAGCGTTATGCCGGAGTGAGGAAAAATATCGGACGATTCTGGAGAATATTGAGGATGGTTATTATGAAACAGACATCGCCGGCAAATTTACTTTTTTCAATACCGCCTTGTGCCGGATATTGGGTTATCCTCCGGAAGAACTCATGGGTATGAACAGCCGGGAATTTACGGATCAGGAGACAGCCAAAAAAATATATTCGGCGCATAATCAAACTTACCGGACAGGTGAGCCCGGGAGATTATTTGATTATGAAATTTTCCGAAAAGACGGGACCACCAGGCATGTTCAGACCTCTTTTACATTACTGAAAGATTCAGCAGGTCTTCCTGTTGGCTTCAGTGGCGTTGCGCGGGACATTACCGAACTCAAAATACTGGAAACAGAACGCCAGGAAGGTGTTGACCGGTTACGGAAATCACTCGGTGCCACGATTAATGCCATGGCCATAACGGTGGAAACGAGAGACCCTTACACCGCAGGTCATCAGCGCAGGGTGGCCGATCTTGCCCAGGCTATTGCTGTGGAATTGCACCTTGAAGATAAACGGGTTGACGGACTTCGTCTGGCCTGTATGATTCACGACCTCGGGAAGATATCCATTCCTTCCGAGATTCTTACCAAACCGACAAAACTGACTGATATTGAGCTTCAGATTGTGAAGATGCATGCCCAGGCCGGATATGATATTTTGAAGGACATTGACTTTCCCTGGCCTATTGCCCGGATGGTCATAGAGCATCATGAAAGGCTGGATGGCTCAGGTTATCCCAACCAATTAACCGGGAATGATATTTTGCTTGAATCAAAAATATTGGCCGTCGCGGATGTCGTAGAAGCTATGGCGTCGCACCGTCCCTATCGCCCGTCTCTGGGATTTGACGTGGCAAGGGATGAGATTTTTAAAAACAGAGGCATTTTCTATGATGCTGAAGTTGTGGATGCCTGCCTGCGGCTATTTGCGGAAAAACGATTCAACTTTGAGATCGTGAAGCATGAAGATCCGTATCTCGTGAAGCGTAAAACGAGATACGAGACACGACCATGACAAACCATCCCCGTTATGCCCGACCGGCGCGGTAAATCATTCTTGCCTTAGCTTCTCAATTATGAAATACTTCCTCGCAAATTTGATGCATGGTCAATCGTCAAAGACGGTTGACTTTAAAAATGTCATGGAAATGACATAAGAATTATCAATATATCGAGATCAAGGAGGTAGTAGTATTATGTCAAATGCAGTCATTGTCAGCGGTGCGCGCACCGCGGTCGGCGCTTTCGGCGGTTCCCTGAAAGACGTCCCAGCCAAAGATCTGGGAGCACTCGTCATTCACGAAACTTTAATCAAAGCCGGTTTCAAACCCGTGTTGCCGGCCTACGCCAAAGAAGATGCGCCGGATACCGCAAAGAACGAAGGCCTTTCGCCCATTGAGCAGCAGTATTGCAAGTGGGACGGCAATCTCAAGGACATTGCCGTGGATGAAGTGATCATGGGCAACGTCATCGGAGCCGGTCAGGGACAAAATGTTGGACGCCAGGCCATGATTCGCGCCGGTCTTCCCAAAGAAACCACGGCCTTCACCATCAACAAAGTTTGCGCCTCCGGCATGAAGGCCATCGCGCTTGCCGCGGCCTCCATCAAGGCGGGTGACAGCGAGGTTGTCATCGCGGGCGGCATGGAAAACATGAGCGATGTGCCGATTGGCCTGCCCAAGGCCCGCTGGGGTCACCGGATGGATATGCCTTTCGGCAAAACCGTTGACCTGATGGTGTTTGATGCTCTGTATGAAATTTTTTATGGTTATCACATGGGCATTACGGCCGAAAACATCGCCGCGCGCTACAACATCTCCCGCGAGGAGCAGGACAAGATGAGTCTCGAGAGCCACATGCGCGCCCGCAGCGCCATGAAAGGCGGCCTCCTGAAAGATGAAATTGTTCCGGTCACCATCCCACAAAAGAAAGGCAACCCGATAATTTTCGATACGGACGAACGTCCGATGGATACCAGCATGGAGAAACTGGCCAAGCTGGGCACGGCTTTCAAGAAGGACGGCACGGTCACAGCCGGCAACGCCTCCGGCATCAACGATGCGGCAGCGGCTTTGCTGATCATGAGCGAAGGCAAAGCCAAGCAGATGGGTTTGAAACCCCTGGCGCGGATTAAAGGCTATGCCGCAGGCGGCGTTGATCCCGCTTATATGGGATTGGGTCCTGTTCCAGCCGTTCGCAAGCTGTTGCGCATTACCGGCACATCGATTAAAGACTACGGCCTGTTTGAACTCAACGAAGCGTTTGCCTCTCAGGCCATGGCCTGCCTGCGCGAACTGAATATTCCCTGGGACATCACCAACGTCAACGGCTCGGCCATTTCCATCGGGCACCCGGTTGGCTGTTCGGGGGCGCGCATTGTTCTGGCGCTGGCCAATGAAATGAAGCGCCGCAATGTTAAATTAGGGCTCGCATCCCTGTGCATCGGCGGCGGCCAAGGCATGGCGCTGGCGCTGGAGGCTGTTTAAATCAGTTACTGTAGGGAACGGTGTGTGACCTCGTGTGACCCTCAGGTCATTAGGTTATCGTGACCACCACTGCGGGTGGCAAGACCGTTCCCTATTTTTTTGGAGTTTCTTATGCCGCATCAAACAGTCAACGGAATCAAAATTTATTATGAAGAGCAGGGAAAGGGTGAGCCGCTGATTCTCATTAACGGTCTGGCTTTTCCCATGGATTTATGGTTCGCGCAGATACGGGAACTATCCAGAGACTTCCGTGTGGTTGCGCTCGATAACCGCGGCATCGGCCAAAGCGACAAGCCCGACGAAGAATACAGCATTGCCATGATGGCGGCTGATGTGGTGGGGTTGCAAAAGGCGCTGGGCATTGAAAAATCCCACGTGGCGGGGCTTTCCATGGGTGGTTTTATTGCCCAGGAAATGACTCTGTCTTATCCTGACAGAGTCAACCGTCTGGTTCTGGTGGCGACAGGTATGGGTGGTTCCCGATCACAGGAACTGGGCAAGCCTTTCTGGGAGAAAGCGGCCGCAGCCATCTCTGGTAAACCGGCCGAGCAGATATATCGTATCGATTTAACAATGATGACGGCGCCGGGATTTGTTGAAAAGCACCCGGATATTTTGGATCAGGCAGTCCAGTTGCGGATGAAGAACCCGCAGCCGCTGCATGCCTTTTTGAGGCAGTTTGCAGCAGCCAGCGTTTTTGATATCAACAGCCGGGCGCAGAATATTACGCAGCCCACCTTGATTATTTTAGGCAAGGACGATCCGATTTTTCCGATTCCGCTGGCGGAGGATTATCAAAAAACGCTGCCGGAAGCAAAAATGATTATTTACGAAAATTGCGGCCACGCGATTCTGCTGGAGAAACCAGACCAGCTCAGTCACGATATTCGGGAGTTTTTAAAAGGGTAGTTAGACCGAAGACCGAAGGCCGAAGGCTGAAGGCTGAAGGCTGAAGGCTAAGATGCATGGCGCTATCGCGCGGTCATGTTAAAATAAAAAAGGCCGAAGGCCTCCAAAATAAACCTTCAGTCTTCAGCCTAGTCACCTTTGCCGGTGATCATCACTATGGAAATAAAAAACCTCAAAACAGTAACGCCTGATGAAGCGGTTGGGGTCATTAAATCGGGTGACCACATCCATCTGAGCAGCGTGGCCAGTTCCCCCCAGTGTCTGGTTTCTGCCTTGTGCCGCCGCGGGCGTGCGGGTGAATTGCGCGATGTTCATATTCATCATCTCCATACGGAAGGCCCGGCGCCTTATGCCGATCCGGAGTTTGAAGGTATTTTCCAGCTGGATTCTTTTTTTGTCGGATCGAATGTTCGTAAGCATACCCAGCAGGGATATGCTGATTACATTCCGGTGTTCTTGGGTGAAACCCAGCGTCTTTATCGCGAAGGTTATCTGCCCTGCAATGTGGCCATGCTGCAAGTCTGTCCGCCGGATGAACAAGGCACGGTGTCCCTGGGGACATCGGTTGACGCGACACTCGCTGCCATGGAAATAGCGGATACCGTGATTGCGGTGATCAATCCGCATGTTCCCCGCACATTCGGCGATGCCGTCATTCCCGTAAGCAGAATCAATATTTTTGTCGAAGATGATACCCCGCTGGAGACGGGCCATTTCGCGAAACCCGATGCTCTGGAAGCGGCCATCGGCAAACATTGCGCGGTGCTCGTCGAAGACGGCGCCACCCTGCAGATGGGCATCGGCGCCATTCCCAACGCGGTGCTGGATCAACTGGACGGGCATAAAAACCTGGGTATCCACACGGAGATGTTTGCCGACGGTGTGATCGGGCTTGTGGAAAAAGGCGTTATCAACGGCGCGATGAAGGCGATCGATCAGGGAAAGATGGTGGCGACGTTTCTTCTGGGTTCAAAACAATTATATGATTACACGCATCGCAATGCTCAGGTGCTGATGAAGGATGTCGGCTATACCAATGATCCTTTCATCATCGCGAAAAACCCGAAGGTCACGGCCATCAATTCCGCGCTGCAAGTTGATCTGACCGGCCAGATTTGCGCCGACTCATTGGGCATGAAATTTTACTCCGGTGTAGGTGGACAGATCGATTTTATGTATGGCGCTTCGCGTTCCCGGGGTGGCAAGGCCATTATCGCCATGCCGTCGGTTACGGATAAAGGGGTCAGCAAGATCGCTCCCGTATTGTTGCCCGGCGCGGGCGTGGTGACAACACGCGCCCATGCGCATTGGCTGGTGACGGAATTCGGCGCGGTGAATCTTTACGGCCGATCCCTTCAGGAGCGGGCGCGGCTGATCATCAGCATTTCCCACCCCGAAAATCAGGATGCGCTGGATCAGGCCGCGTTTGAACGTTTCGGCTCCCATTATCATTTTATGAAACAGGTATAACCATGTTGACATAAAAGGGTGTAGGTTCTTTCCTCCGCTGGCGGAGGGCGGGAAAATGGGGTCAAATCTTTACTCTTGACATTTCGATTTTTATGACGCAGGATGTGCATCATGAGTCGACCCTTGAGAATTCAATATCCGGATGCGTATTATCATGTGACCTGCCGTGGGAATGAGCAGCGGGCAATCTTTCGTAATCCCGAAGACCAAAAGGTTTTTTTTCGCCTGCTGGCCCGATCGGTTAATATTTTTGAAGTCCGCCTCTTAGCGTATGCCTTAATGCCCAATCACTTTCACCTGCTGGTTTGCACACCCAAAGGCAACCTATCGGAATTCATGCGGCATTTCAATATCAGTTATACCGGAGCATTTAATCGTAAATATCGCCGGTCCGGACACCTGTATCAAGGGCGCTATAAATCTTTTTTAATCGACGCGGATAATTACCTGTTGGAAGTATCACGTTATATTCATCTAAACCCTCTAAGAATGAAATCAAAAGAGCCGATAGAAACAAGGTGGCGGAATTTGTTAAGTGACCCATCAACCAGTTTGCCTGGTTATCTTAATTCCGAACGCCGGACAGATTTTGTTCACTACGCCACGCTTCTGGCTTACTTTGGGGATAATGACCGAAAAGCAAGTCATGACTATAAGAAATTTGTAGCTGAAGCGATGGAGAAGGATATTCCCACCCCGCTGGAAAAAGGGAAAGGGACTGGGATTATCGGGGAAGAAGATTTTGTTGCGGAAATCAAGCAATGGTTCGGGAAGAATACGCAAGATAAAAAATCTGCGAGAGAACAACCGGCGCTTCGGGAATTGGATAAAAGAGTGTCGGCGGATCAATTGATTGACGAATATGCACCACTGGTCAACCTGAGCCGGGAAGCCTTAACAACGAAGGGGAAGCAATCGACGGAGCGAGCGATGCTGATGGAGTTGCTTTATCGACTCTGTAAAATATCACAGCCGGAAATCGGAAGACTTTTGGGCGGCATTGATTACAGCGCAATAAGCCAGGCAAGAAAACGACTGTACATCAAACTCCAAAACGAGCCTGAATTAAAGAAGAAATTCAATCAAATTCAAGTCAAGCTAAGTCAAATGTCAAGATTAAAGATTTGACCCCTATTTCCCGTGGTGGCAGGAAGGGCAGAAATGACGGCGCTTGCAGGAAAAAGCCAGCAGGTATTCGTGGCCGCAGTCCTTGCATTTGACGCGGGCAAAGCCGTTTCTCAGATCGCCGCAGTCAAGGTAACGATAGATAACCTTTTCGATATAAGGCCGCCAAAAACCGTAATCTCTGGAAAACCGGTCATCATAGACCTGCATCAAGGCTTCAAAATAATCCTCTACACAGTGGTAATAATCCGAGTCTTGCGGGTGGCGGGGCCGGTATTCGGCGGCTGGCAATGACATGTCTTCCTCGCTTAACAGGGTGGATATGTCCATCCCGAAGCGACAAGACATAGTAGAACGATCGTTCTATTGTCAAGATAAAAATTTGGTTATCTTTTCCTGGTTATCACATCCATCTATTTTGCAATTATCGCGTTGATGGGCGTGTCGGCCCTAAACTCGGCGATAAGCATCTTATTTAGCGGAGGTGGTTTGCGAATAACTCCAAAGTTCTCACTCGATGGTCAGTTGGAAATCGTCCCGTTCTCCTTCCAGCTCCTGGAGCAGCTTCATGACCCGTTCAAAATCCTTGCCCATTGACTTCTTTGAATCGTCGCTGTGCTTCCAGACGATTTTGAACGGACCTGCAACATCCGTGGAAAGAACATCCCAGAGTGCATCCAGATTGCGGCCGAAATGTGCAGGCAAGGAAAGCCGGTTTGAGAGCTGATCATAGAGATCATCAAGTGAATGGATGGCCAGACCGTTTAACGCACATCGTTTTATCGGCATGGGGGCACCGCCATAAAAGTTTTGTAATGGTCCACGGTGACCAACCGCTTTCCGTTCTGTGAAAAGACAAGACGTTTGCCGCCACGGCGCCCGCCCTTGTAGTCCAAGTCGGCCTCGCGCCATTTTTGATCGGGCAGCCATCCCTCCCGGTTTTGGAACCGGTCGCCGCCGATGCTTGAACCTCTGAGGGCGGCAACCGACCACAAATCCTTTCCGGGTTTCCAGCCCCGTGACCGCGCCGTCTGTTTGTTCACGAACTTGATGGGCAGTTTCTTGTTGTTCGTATTATTCAGATGGCGAATAATATCGATCAATTCCTGCTCGTCGATCCTGGGTGAAAGCCGCACATTCACGTCCCGCACGATCTTCTCGCAGGATTGGGCATAGGTCTCGGTCAACAGGAAAGGACATAGGAAAAGAATCAGAATGGCTGAGGGGATTACCATGCAATAGCGATAACGAATCGCTGAGGGGGCTACAGGCTGAAAAGGATTTGCTGCCATACGCTTTCCTGCAATGGTCGAAATGGTTCAATGTTTTTCTTGATAAGAATTTCCTTTTTGCATTTCGACAGAGTCGTTCCGGATACTTTTCCGTTTGCTAAAGAATTTATATCTGTGTTATTAAAAATACATGAAACCAAACTTCCATTCAAATATAAGTTGCTGTCCGGAAAATTGCAAGGAAATTAATTACATCGAAGTCTTTCAAAAAACTGTTAAGGAGTGGCGATATGAGAAAAACCATCTGGGATCAATATCGCAACAAGCTTCGAACGGCCGATGAAGCCGTTAAGGTTGTCAAATCGGGGGACTGGGTCTATTACAGTCATTTCGTCATGACGCCGGTGGCTTTGGATGGCGCCCTGGCCAAAAGGGTCGGCGACGGCTTGACCGATGTAAATATCAGCGTGTCCAACGGCATGCATCCGATTCAGACCGCCGCCTGCGATCCCCAAGGAAAGACGTTCACCTACAACAGCAGCTTTTACAGCCGGAGCGACCGGGCTTTAGCCAAAAACGGTGCAACCTTTTTTATCCCCGCGAATTATCATGAACAGCCGTGGCGATTGCGCAACGGTTTTTCACCCAAACCGAATGTCGCCATGATCAAGACAACCCCCATGGACGCCAATGGCTTCTTCAATTTCGGCACCTCCAATTCCTACATCAAGGCGGTGACCGATACGGCGGACATCATCATCGTGGAAACCAACGAAGGTGTCCCCAGATGTCTCGGCGGGCACAGTGAAAACATCCATATCTCGGAGGTCGATTTCATTGTGGAGGCCGAGAAGGCCCCCATGCTTGCAATACCCCGGCCGAAGGCTTCCGAGGAAGAAAAAATAATGGCCAACCTGATTATCGAGGAAATTAACGACGGCGCCTGCCTGCAGCTCGGGATCGGCGGCCTTCCCAATACAGTCGGAAGCCTGATCGCCGAATCAGATCTCCGGGATTTGGGGATGCAAAGCGAAATGATGTGCGACGCCTTCATGGATCTCTATGACCGGGGAAAGATCACCGGGAAACACAAATTCACGGATAAGAATAAAATGATCTATACCTTTGCCATGGGCACCCAGGAACTGTATGAATTTATCCACGACAACCCCGTCTGTGCGAGCTACCCCGTCGATTACACGAATACGCCGGAGAATATCGCAAAAAACGAAAACATGATCAGCATCAACAATGCCGTACAGGTTGACCTCTATGGGCAGATTGCCTCTGAGGCTATCGGCGACAGGCAGATCTCCGGGTCGGGCGGCCAGGGCGATTTTGTTGCCGGTGCGGCGAAATCGAAAGGAGGCAAAGCCTTTATCTGCCTCAAATCGACCCGCAGGGTCGGTGATCAGGTCGTCTCCAGGATTGTCCCCGATCTCCAGGGAATCACTTCGATACCACGGGCCTGGGCTTTTTACGTTGTCACCGAATATGGGAAGGTTTGTCTTAAGGCCTTGTCCACCTGGGGCATTGCCGAGAATCTGATTTCTATCGCCCACCCCGATTTTCGGGACGATTTGATCAAGGCGGCCGCAAAGAAGGGGATTTGGAGAAGAAGCAACAAGAAGTGATCCCTCATACGTACCCGGCAACTAGCGTTCGGATTCATCTCCCTTTAGAAATAAACGCTTCGGGTCGAAAGAGCGCAGGAACTTCAGATCTTCTCCTGAGGGAAGCGGCAGGACGTCCAGGGTGTCGCGAACCTTTAAATCCCAACCGCAAGCATCCTTTATGGCCCTGATGGATTCCTCTTCCGATCTGGCAGGCCCGATGGGAAAATATCCCGTCAAGGTCAGTTCATGGTTGCCGAAGTCTTTCTCGAACATGCCGAGTTGGGAAACAACCGTGGTGACCTTCATGCCGGGAGACGTGATATAAGGAACCTTCGCCACAAATCGACTTTTATTCTGCTCGAGAGTCACGATACATTCATTAGCCCCGGAAGCCACATCATTGGCGCCGCCCGATCCGACGAGATAGGGACCTTTGGGTGAGAGCTTTGTGGTGTTGATATTACCGAATCGGTCAATCTGTCCTGCCCCGAGAATGCCGATGCTGGAGGTCTGGGAGCCACTCATGAAAATGCCCAGGGAGGTAAAGATATCGGAAATCATCCTGCATGATGGGATGTTGCGCAGACTGAAAACAAAGGGATCGGCCGGTTGAGGGGAATAGCCATAATAGCCGATTTCAGCGATCAATTCTAAAGGATATCCGGTCCGGCGAAGATCGTAATAAGCCAGCCACGCGGCCAGGTTGGAAACACCGATGCCGCACAGGGCCAGCTGATATTTCTTTGTCTTCACGATATCCTGAATCTTGTTTGAAGAAGCAAACACGATTTTTTCCACCGGTGTTGCCTCTTCCGGGAGAGTCAGGCGTGTAGATCGTTCCGAAAGTTCCGATGTCCAGGAATCATCCTGGATTCTTCCCTTTAAGAACCAGATTCGCTGCTGACCAAGGCGGTTAAGAAATTCATCGTGGTTCCGGCATCCCAGGACCCATTTATCCACCCAGGCCTGATATTGTTCCGGATTCCGCGAGGCCTGCCGGGCTTCCATAATGAATGCTTCATCCTCGCCATACCCTTCGAATTCCGGTATCCCCAGGGCATGCAGACCAGTCGGATGGGCGCCCATGGGCACCGGGCAGACCGCTTTGACGACATAGCTGGGGATGCGAGTCATATAGGCATGGCGACGAATGAAATCGGCGTCGACGATTTTATCAACGGTGACAATAACCGCTCCCTTGGCTGCGAGAGGGCCATAGTGGTTTCCGGAGTAGGGTGCGGCAATCAGGGTATTGCCTTCCGTGTCCGATGCCCATCCATGAACAAGGCTGATATCCGGATGAAGGGCCTTTACGAAATTCAGCGATTCTCCGCTTCCGAAAGGGTCCGGCATCCGGAAGAAGCTGTCTTTATTGTCCGTTTCCATGGAGCTGCCGCAGAGAGATTTGGTGGGGAATGCCGGCACACCCATGGCGCCGGCCATCAGGCGAAGCGTGAGGGTCAGATATGACCAGTTTTCGAAATCGACGGTTCCTTCCTGCATGGCACGGGTAAGGATGGGGTTGGGGCTCGGAAAGGGGTATCCGTCTCCATTAAAGCCGGAGATAATTTTTCGGCATAAGTTCCCGTAAACGTAAAGGGCGAAATTATAGGCGCCTCCCACAACGGCGATCAAGGTAAAGCCCGGATCTTTTCCCCAGAACTGGCGGGCGATTTCATAGTATGCGGCGGTCGGGGATGCCATGCCTGCGCCATTTTGCAGGCTCATTCCCGGTTTGACGAATTGCCGGACAGCTTCAGAGAGTTCCATCACCTTACCGGTACCGATGGTTTCGCTGTATGCCATTTTGTCGTTGAGAAATTGTCTCAGATCAGAATCCATTAGGTCCCCCTCTGCCAAACAAAAGGTATCACTAATCCCTTTTTAGCTCACTTCCCGGCCTTGTGTGTCCTTCCCATGCTCTCTACACCCAATCATCTATTTACAGCTGCCTCCCACGGGGCATGAACTGTAGCACTTGAAGCAGGCGTATTGGAAACCGATGAAGCTTGCCTGGTAGGTCATAAAGAAATCTTTGGTGAAGAGCATTTTTATTTGCTCATCGGGCGATTTGCCCGCCCATTTCATCCAGAAACCGATGATCTTTGCCAGACCATAGGGCTGCGAAACCTTGATACATTTTCCAAAATCCGTCTGCCCTTCAACATCCAGAGCGGCAGCGGGGCAGCTCTCCACACAGAGATTGCAATGGGTGCAGAGGTCCTCCTTGACCTGCGGATCTGAAGGGAGCGCCAGATCGGTGAGCACCGCCATGAAAAGAACGCGGGGCCCCAGGCGCGGATGAATTACCAGATTGTGACGTCCAAAAACGCCCAGTCCTGCGGCCACGGCGACATGCCGAAGCGATACATCGGCGACGCTGCGGGAATTTTGCGGGGTCAGTTCCAGGGGATAAGAAAGAGGCACGCTCATCGCGCGGGCGCCGCATTCTTTTTCCAGAAACCGTGAAATCTTGTAATTGGTTGACCGCGCGTATTCCATAATGTCGAGTCGCCCATTCATGGCAATCTGAGGATTGGGGCTCTCCACATGGGACATCTCTTTAACGCAGGCCACAACAATCGATTTCGCCTCAGGGAATATCGTCTCAATCTTCGGGCTCTGGGGGCTTTGGTAATCTGCCACCGCGGCAAAGCCGAAATCGTCTATTCCCAGCGTCATTGCATAATTTCTAATTTTTTCCTTCAATGCGACACTCATGAGTGACCTCCATTTCGTATTTTTAAAACTTTGTTTGTCCTTGCTACGCATGCCCTCGCGTCACCTACAGGTGATCAGGGTAGGAGCGCTTTACGCGACGTGGCAATCTTTTTTTTCTTCCCTCCCTCGAGGGGAGGGATTGAGGGAGGGTGAATATAATGATCCCCCTCAACGTGTTTCGTTTAGGTTGTCCCCTCCTTCCAGAGGCGGGGAAGAATCCTGCAAAATATTACGCGCAGACATAGCGCTTAATCTGCTTTACCGTCGCATCAAAACTGGATGGCGACGTCACTCGAACAATCTGAATAACCCCCTGAAGGCTGGCCATGATCAAGAGCGCCTGATCCTTTGCGGTACCCGGAAAATTAAGCTCACCTTTTTTTTTGCCCTGGGCCAGAAGATTCTCCAGCCATTGAGACACATTGGAAATAAAACGGCGCGTCTCTTCCTGCATCTCTTCGGGAAGGGTTTTAAAATCCGTTTCGAGCGCGCCGCCCAGACAAACCTGCTTTTCCTCTACAAATTTTTTAAACAGCAGGCAGAATTCATCCAGCTTTTTCAAAGAGGGTAAATCCTTGCTGTCTAAAGAACCAGCCCACTTCTGAAAACGATTACGGGCACGCTGAATAACGGCCACACCCAGATCAGTCTTTTTGGGGAAGTGATAGTGAATAGAAGCATTCTTGAAGTTCAAAGCGCCTGCGATATCTTTGTAGCTGAAGCCATTGTAGCCCCGGTCCAGAAGAAGATCCTCGGCGATATCCAAAATCTGTTTTTTTGTGTCAATCTTTTCGTCCATCTAAATTTTTCATTCCGGCAATTTTTTGGTTGCTTATACCTACTAGTAGGTAGTTCGTCAAGGTAATTTTTACATCACGGATCATTACGGATCGAAGCAAAGTAATTTTCCGGATCACCGGCGAATCCTCGCCTACATCGCGGCGTATCCCCCATCCACCGGCAGGGCGATTCCGGTAACATAGTCCGAAGCCTTGCTGGCAAGGAAAACGGCTGTGCCGGCTAAGTCGGCGGGTTGGCCCCATCGATCTTGAGGTATGCGCGCGCTAATGGCGGCGTGATAGTCCGGCAGTTGTTTGATCCTGGCGGTCAAGTCGGTTTCGATCCATCCGGGCATAATGGCGTTGACCTGGATGTTCTCCCTGGCCCAGGCGATAGCCAGGCTCTTGGTCAGCTGCACCACGGCGCCTTTACTGGCGGCATAGGAGGAGACCATAGGATGGCCGAAGATGGCGGTCATCGAGCCGATATTAATGATCTTGCCACCGCCACCGACCTTCATCTGGGGGTAAACTTCCCGCGAGCAGAGAAACGCGCCATTCAGGTTGACATTCATCACCTGCTGCCACTCGTCGAGTGTGTAGTTCTGAGGCATGTTGGCCACGGAGATACCCGCATTGTTGACCAGGATGTCGATTTGCCCGAAGGCTTGCAAGGCATCCCGGACCATGTTACGCACAGAGGTTTCGTCTTGAACCTCCACAGTCAGCGCCATGGCCCGCAGGCCCGCTTTTTCCATCGAACGTACCACCAACTCACTCTTCTTTGCGTTGCGTGCCGCGATGACGATGGCCGCGCCGGCTTGGGCCAGACCTGTGGCAATGCCCAGGCCTATACCTCCGTTGCCGCCGGTTATAACAGCGACTTTTCCGCTCAGATCGAACAGGGTTGTGCTCATGTCGGTGTTCTCCTTTCTGGTAAGAACTTCTTTTTAATGAGTCGAGTAGATCTGTTTTTTTCGTTTACTGCTTGATGCTCTGTTTAAATAATGATATTTCAACTTTATCTGTTCTCGAAAAAAGTCTTGTAAACCTGATAGTGCTCTGTGTCTTTGTATTGAATCGGCTGAATGGGAACATGATTGAAACTGTAGATCAAAGCGTGAGGGCAGGCTAAAAGAATCGGTGAGTGGGTAGCAATGATAAACTGGGCATAACCGTCATCACTGGTTTTTGTCATTAATTCTAAAAGTCTGATTTGGTTTCTGGGCGACAGCGCCGTTTCCGGTTCATCCAGCAAATAAAGCCCTTTGATTTGATAGCGAGATGTGAAGAAAGACATCAGCGACTCTCCATGAGATTGGGTCATCAAAGATTTACCACCGAAATATTGCAGTTGACCGGGATCAGCAGCCGACCACTCGTCCAGAATCTGACGGAAGTAACGAAAGTGTTCGGAGCCGAAGAAAGATCCGGGAACTTTGCCTTCCTTCCAGTCGATGGACAGATAATCGCCGAGCTTATCCTCATAGGGATTATAATTGTATCTGGCTCTGCCTGTTTCCTGCCATATGTGAATACCGCAGGCGTGTGACATTGCCCGAAGTAAAGTCGATTTGCCGGAACCATTTTCGCCGATAAATAAAGTGACCGGCGTCTCAAAAGCAAGGCGCTGTGTTTTTTGGAAGACAGGTAAATTGAAAGGATAAACATCCTCTGCCGGGAATTTTGACGAAAAAAGAGTCACGCTTTGCACATGCATGCCCGCATATAATAACACAGAACAACACTTGTCAATGACTTTTCAAAAGCATTGCTTTGACATGACGCCCTTGGCTTTGTCTGAAGAAGGGGGCTGGATAATAATACCACGTTGCATTCAAAGGATAACGAACCAATGTAGTCCGAACCTCGGGTCACCTTCAGGTGATTAGGTTCGTGTGTTCAACGGGTCTAAAGACCCGTACTACTGTTAGCATTTGATAGCGACTTGGTATAAGGAAGCGCGGGCGCGACAGATGGTTGCCACGGTCTTTGAGCCCCTGATTTTTTGATGAATCGGTTTAGCGTCTAACTATGTCGGATAACCAATGAAACGCTTACGCGCACTCGCTGTAGCCGCAAATGCGGCAGACGGCGCAGCCGCCTTCGTGCTCGACAATACCGCCGCAGTCGGGGCAGGCGCCTTTGCGGAAGACGCGTTTTTCATGCTGCACCTTGCCGCCGTTGGCCTCTACGTGAGCCTGAATTGCCTTGGCCACCGCGTCGGCGCAGGACATGATCTTATTTTCACCAAAGCCGGACGGCGAGTGACAGGAAATGCCCTGTAGCTGTTTGATGACCTGGCGCGCCTGAAGTCCACTGCGCCACGCGAGCGACACCATACGTCCAATGGCTTCGCTCTGGGATGCAGCGCATCCGCCGGCCTTCCCCATCGTGGTGAAGAGCTCAAATAAACCGGTGGCGTCCTCGTTAACCGTCACATAAAGCGGTCCACAGCCGGTCTGCATCTGATAGGTCCAGCCTTTAAGGATTTTGGGCCGTTCGCGTTTGGTCGTTGATTGGTCTTTATCCACATCGGTGGGCACAGCCGCTTCCTGTTTTTTCCCGACACTCAGCACCTGCTGATCGCGGGAACCGTCGCGGTAAATTGTGACGCCCTTGCAGTCGAGCTGATAGGCCAGCTCATAGACGCGGGCGACGTCGGCAATAGTGGCTCCGTTGGTGAAATTGACCGTTTTACTGACGGCATTGTCGGTATGCTTCTGAAAGGCGGCCTGCATCCGGATATGCACGTCCGGTGAAATGTCGTGCGCGGTCACAAACAAACTGCGGATGTCTTCCGGGATTTCGGTAAGAGCGTGAAGCGTGCCGTGTTCGGCAATGCGCTGCATGAGTTCCATTGAGTAAAACCCTCTTTCTTTGGCGATGGCTTCAAAATAGGGATGAACTTCCAACAGGATATCGTTGTCCATCACCTGACGGACGTAAGATACGGCAAAGAGCGGTTCCACACCGGAAGAGGAATTGGCCATAATCGAGATAGTTCCGGTGGGCGCGATAGTGGTCACGGTGGCGTTGCGTATCAGCGGGTCGCCTTTTTTATCATAGACGGATCCTTTAAAATTCGGGAATGCGCCGCGAGCCTTGGCCAGTGCCTGCGATGCGGCGTGCCCCTGTTCATTGATGAACCCCATGACTTTATGCGCCAGTTCAATGGCTTCCTCGGTGTTGTAAGGAATGCGAAGCCCAATCAGCATATCCGCCCAGCCCATGACACCCAGCCCAATTTTACGGTTGCCCAGAGTCATCTCGGCAATCTGGGGCAGGGGATAGTTATTGACCTCCACGACATTATCGAGAAAATGCACAGCCAGGTGAACAACGTCGCTAAGCCGTTCCCAATTGATCTTGCCGTCTTGAACCATCTTACTCAGGTTGATGGAGCCGAGATTGCACGATTCATAGGGCAGAAGCGGTTGTTCTCCGCACGGATTAGTCGATTCGATCGTGCCGACATGGGGTGTCGGATTGTCACGGTTGAGCCGGTCGAGAAAGACAATGCCCGGTTCGCCGTTTTCCCAGGCCTGTGTGATAATCCGGTTAAAAACCTTCCGTGCATTGAGGGCTCCGGAAACCTGTCCGTCGCGGGGATTGATAAGGTCGTAATTTTCATCTTTTTCCACAGCCTTCATGAAGGCTTCGGTCAGGCCCACGGAAATGTTGAAATTATTAAGCTGCTTTTTATCGGCTTTGCACATGATGAAATCCATGATATCCGGATGATCGACGCGCAGAATGCCCATGTTGGCGCCCCGTCTGGTTCCGCCCTGCTTGATCGTTTCGGTGGCCACATCAAAGACTCGCATAAACGAAATTGGCCCGCTGGAAATGCCGGTGGTGGTTAAGACGACATCGTTGGCCGGACGTAATCGGGAAAAGGAAAATCCGGTGCCACCGCCGGATTTGTGAATCAGCGCGGTGAATTTAACAGCGTCGAATATTTCTTCCATGGAATCGCCGACCGGCAGGACAAAACAAGCCGACAGCTGTCCCAGTTCACGCCCGGCGTTCATTAAAGTCGGGGAGTTGGGAAGAAATTCCAATTGGGTCATCATATGATAGAATTCTTCAGCGACCAGAGCCGGGTCAGCCTTTTCATGAAAATTCTTATCTGCGGCGGCAATGGTATCCGCCACGCGCCGAAACATTTGAACAGGAGTCTCCAGCACCTTCCCCTCTTTATCGCGCTTCAGATAGCGCCGCTCTAAAACGGTAATTGCGTTTTTCGTTAATACCGGGATGATGGGGGTGTAAGTCTTTTTTTCCATTGGGCTGAACTCCTTTGAATATGATAAGAGGGTTGTTAAATAAAAAACACTACATGTAGTATGATGAATGTCATTAACCACAACATCTAGGCCTTGTCAATAGGAGGAAATTATTTATTTGAAAAAGTAAAAAACGGCGCGTGGTTGGATGTGAAAAATTCCGGGCCGCGCTTGACAATCGGCGCTATCGCGGGATGCTTCTTGAATGTTTTCGCTAGGAAATTGCGGACATTGGGGCGTTGCCAGCCCCCGGGATGATGGAAACTTTTGTATAATGATAAATTGCCTTCATAAAAATCCTGTGTGGCGAGGCTTTCCGCCTCCATACTGGTAGCGGGCAGATTAAAAATCGCGAGATTCAGAAAGTCAATGCAGTCGGCGTGGCGGCAGACGAAATCCAGCGTTTTATGAGCGGCCGCTTCGTCTTCCGGTGGCGTGCCGAAGAGAAAATAGCAATAAGTGGCAATGCCGGCATTCTTCAGAGCCTTGAGCGCCGCCGAGGCTGTTTGAAGATCAATGCCTTTGTTCAAATGGTCAAGGACGGTCTGATCGCCGGACTCCAGGCCGAGTTTTAACATGGCGCAGCCGCCGGCTTTCAACGCCCGACAAAAATCATCATCGGCTAAATGCCGGGTAACGCGGGCAAAACCATACCAGGGGGCACCCGGCGGTTGTTCCGCCAGCGCCTTTAAAAGCGCCGGAGCGATGGAACTATCCAGAAGGTGAATCAGCGATGGATGCGTCTGTTGTGTCAGCGTCTGCAATTCTCCGATGGTCTCCGTGACGGGCTGGGGCAGATAGGGATTGGCTTCGGCTTTCTCCGGGCAAAACGCGCACTTTCGCCACCAGCAACCGCGCGTCGCGCTGTAAGGCAGGATAAAACCTGGAGAAAGATAGCGATTCTCGATCAGGAGACGATAATCCGTTGACGCGCCGCGTTGGACATCTTTTACTCCCAAAAGTTCCAGCAATTTATCTTCTCCCGCGCCGGCTACAACGTCCTCCACAAGGCCGGGAAGCTGGATGACGAGGAGTGGGCGCACATCCGCAGGCACCCCGCCATCGGCGCCGACATCCTCGCTCCGCTCGACTTCCTGAGAGAGTGCCTGCCGCTCGTCCTCTTCCACCACGAGCGCTACGACGG
>JANYAF010000158.1 GCA_025355175.1 Deltaproteobacteria bacterium
CGCGGCGCAGAGCATGGCGCTTTTTTTAATAAAGTTGCGTCTGTTTTCCATATGGCATGCCCTCTTAATTCAGTCATCGGTTGCTGGTCAAGTCTTATTTGTCTTCACTGTTAAAATTGATTTTCAGCTCGTAAACGCCGGTATCCAGGTGCGTCGTCATCGGATAGCCGGACTTGGAAAACACATGCATCATCGGTAAATTTCGGGACAGCACATCGGCCGTGAATCCCGCAATGTTTTTCTCCCGGGCAATGCGGATCAGATATCTCAACAAAAACGTTCCGATGCCCCGCGCCTGCCAGTCCTGATGGGTGGTGAAAGCGACTTCGGCATAACGCGTATTCGGATCATTGATATACCGCCCGATTGCAACAATCTCTTCCCGGCTTTCAGGCTCCGCTTTTCCGATGACCGCGGCAATGGCCATTCTGTCGTTATAATCAATGGCAGCCAGCGGCATGGCGACTTTATGTGAAAAGGATTTGAGGCTATGGAAAAAACGGGTATAAATGTCCTGTTCCGGCAGTTCGTAAATCAATTCCTGAATGGCGCGCTCGTCGGTGGCCTTTACCGGACGGAAAAATAGCTGTGTATTCTTATTGTCCACCCAATTGATCTCGTATTCTTTCGGATACAAAACCACCGGCAACGTCTGATCACGGTATATGTAACCCTGATTTTTCGCTGCCTGTAACAACTCTTCACGGAAATCGGGATGTGCAATATTGATCAGCATCATCGCCCGGTCCCGGATGGATTTCCCGTGTACATAGGCAATACCATATTCCGTCACCACATAATGGATATCCCCCCGGGTCACGACCACGCCGCTGCCCGGAGAAAGAAAGGGCACAATCCTGGAAATCTTTCCATCTTCCGTTGTCGAGGGTAGCACCATGATAGACTTACCACGCTTGGACATGCCCGAACCGCGCACAAAGTCCACCTGCCCGCCGATACCGCTGTAAAAATCAAAACCCAGGGAATCCGAACAGACCTGTCCGGTCAGATCAACCGTAAGGGCGGAATTGATGGACACCATCCGATCATTTTGAGCAATTACGTAAGGATCGTTGACATATTGACACGGACGGAATTCAAACAGCGGATTGTTGTCCACGTATTCATAAAGGCGCCGGGTGCCCATGCAAAAAGCCGCAACAACTTTTCCGGGATGCAGCGATTTCTTCCGGCAAGTCACGACGCCGCTTTCAATCAAGTCGATCAGACCATCGGTAAACGTTTCCGTGTGAACGCCCAGGTCTTTTTTGTTTTTAAGATACGGGAATACCGAATTGGGAATTTTGCCCACCCCGGTCTGGATCGTGGATTCGTTATCGATTAAATCGGCAATCAGTTGACCGATGGATTGGGCGATATGATCGGGTGATTTCTGTTCAAACTCCAGAAGCGGCGTGTTGTTTTCCACAAAAGCGGCTATTTGGCTGACATGCAGAAAGCTGTCGCCCAGCGTTCGGGGCATATTCGTATTGACTTCCGCGACGACATAGCGCGCCACTTCCGCGGCCGTCTTGGTGATGTCCACGGAAATGCCCAGGCTGACGTAACCATTCATATCCGGCGGGGATACAGTAATGAGGGCGACATCAATGGGCATAGACCCTCGTTGCATAAGCAGGGGCACTTCGGAAAGAAAAATGGGCGTGTAGTCGGCATGGCCCTCTTTGATCGCCGTACGGGCATTCGCGCCGATAAAGAGCGCGTTATGCCGGAAATGCTCGGTATAGATTTCCGACGTATAGTCCGTGAGCCCCAGATCAAGAAAGTGAATAATTTCCACATCGGCAAAATCCTGCGCCATATCCAGGAGCGTCTTAACCAGCAGTTGAGGCTCTCCACAGGCGGACGCGATGAATATCCGCGCCCCGCGCCGAATCCGCGACAACGCGGTTTTCGCATCCGTCAGCCTTTCTTTATATATGGGTGGCCAATTGAGTATCATATCGATCATCCTTCCTTTTCGGCAGACAAAGCGCTCAGGCTAATATCACCCGAACCCAGAACCTCTTTCTGGATCAACAACGGATACACAGAGACCCTCGTCTAACTGCATAAAACCGGCAATATCGCAAGCAGTTAACAATAATATGAATCTTTTCGCAAAATCAGAAAGCGCCGAGCTGACAGGGTTTGACTTTAATTTTCAGTTTTTCACAGGCAGCGCAGACATCCAGGCGTTTGATTTTGAACTGGTCCGCAATTTTCCAGGCCGCGGCGCAGGGCAGCCGGCCATCATTCAGCGCCGCACGGATACCTGTTTCCAATTCAGGCGACACAGACGAGGCCTCGGAAACCTGTTTTGACTTTCCATCGTAACCGAAAAGCCCCAGCTGGCACTGCGCAATATTGATATTGAGCATGTCGATTACAACACCGACTTCGCCAAGCTTCGTTTTCATTTTTAGGGCAATTTTTTCCGCCGCCTTGCAGGCAATGTTGCTGTCTGCAACTTGGTTAAGGATTTCCTGTTTCAGATCTTCGGGCACCTTCGTACCCACCGGATGCTTTTCAAAAAATTTGCCTTTGTCCTGATGTGCCATTTTTTTATCCTCTATTTTTACTGTGTGTTCGCATTAAAAGCTTAATGCAATTTCAGACTGCTTTGTAAAAAACCTCAGAGGCAAGGCGCGCAAGTATCGTGGAGTGAGGCTTACTTTATGTAGGCCGCAGCGACGCGAAATGAAGCGCAACGCAGCATATGAGTTTTTTACGGAGCCGTCAGTCCTTCATGTAGTGGAACGGCTCTATCGCCGATAACGCGTCCGTATCCAGCGTTTTAAATCCTTTCTCTTCCAGCAGCTTTTCCGTCTTATCCAGCTGTTCGACATCCACGACAAATACCGCCTTTTGCCCGCTCTCCAGCACAAAGCCATAGGCGTTGTTGATATTAATCCCCTCCGCATAAAGCAATTGCATCAGTTTATCCAGGCCGCCGGGTGCATCGGGAATTAAAATAGCCAGGACGCTCTTCAGATGAACGGTCAGGCCGGCATCCGTCAGCGCCGCCTCCGCACGTTTGGGCTCATCCACAATCAGACTAATCACCCCGAACGTATCGGAAGTCGATATAGTTGTCGCCCGGATGCTGATTTTAGCCTTGGCCAGAACACTCGTGAGATGAGCCAATTTTCCCGGTTTATCTTCCGCAAAAACAGAAAGCTGATAAGCAATCATCTTTTTCTCCTCGGTTTATTCTTTTCTGTTGTCAATTACCCTTACCGCCTTCCCTTCCCCTTTCGGAATGCTGTCGGGTTCGACCAGTTCGACTTTCGGCGTAATTAAGATTTCGCCTTTTAATTCCTCAATAATTTTCTTTTTTAACTTTTCCAGCTGTTTCAAATCGCCGGAAAAATATTGTTTGCCCACTTCCACCTTCACCGTCATATCATCATTGTACCCTTCCCTGGTCAAAATGATCAGGAAGTTTATGCCGCTCATCCGTTACCGCACCAAGGATTTGACCCGGATCATCCCGGAACCCTGTGCCTGCGGACGGACGCATCGCCGGATCGAAAGGATCAAGGGCA
>JANYAF010000164.1 GCA_025355175.1 Deltaproteobacteria bacterium
CAATATTGCGCGCCCCTGCGCGGCGTTTCTTGTTTGCCGCAGGGGAAACAATTTTTATTCAACGCGCTTATCGAAAAAGTTGAATCGAACAAAGGGTTATATCTGAACAATTATCAAATATCATCGATAAGCAGAAATAAAATTATCGAGCTGGAAATCAAAGCACAAGACGGCACAACGTCTAAAGTATCCGGCCAGAATCTCATCGTCAGCACAAAATCAAACAGTCTATCTCTGGTGCGGGGCAACAACAAGTATCTCAATATTTCAGATTGGTTTCGTCCGATAAAAATCGCCTATTATCCTTTCACGATTTTTCTGGGTGTCGCTGAGAAATGCCTCCCCCAACAGATTGCCCGGCATATCGCCGTCATTACGGATGTGGCGAAAGACATCTACGATAATAATCTGATTATTCTGGAAACAAGTCTTCCGGAAAAAGACCAGCGTCTCTCTCTAGCCAGATCATCCCTTACGACCACGGTTTACCTTCCGGATAGTGAAGAAAATTGGACATGGGAAGCTCTCAAACGTGAGGCTAATTCGATTTTAGAGAGACTCGAAGCATTTCTTCCCTTTTTAAAAGATAATATTGAGCTATTCAATATTGACAAATCAATTGATGTTTCCTTAGATTACCGGAAAGTCCTCAGTCCAAAATATAAAGTGCGCAACGCCTTGTTCACCTCTTTTGCCGCAAAAAGCAATAAGACACGCTTTAACAATGTCTTCCTGACAGGTGCGTCTTTATTGTCCGATGCCGGATTTGACGGGGAGATTATCTCAGGTAAAAATGCAGCGCGCCAAGTGATGAAGAAAAGGAAATGATTTTATGACACATGATTTCACAATTGCGAATCTCGGCGTCTGCCAAATCGATTCTCCCCTGAATATCAGTAGTTTCACCTCGGATGATGACAGGATTCTATTTCATACCCGCCTTACCAATTATTCTGAAAGACAAGATGCCCTGGGCCGGCCTTTGTCTGTCGAACCGGCCGGCGCACGGAAAAAGATTTTTTTTGATCCCGCACAAACACAGGCGGCCATTGTCACATGCGGCGGGCTCTGTCCCGGCATAAACGATGTGATCCGTTCGGTGACTATGGCGCTGTTTTACCGTTACAATGTAAAAAATATTTTGGGAATAAAATATGGACTGCGCGGACTGAATCCGGCCTTTGGAGATCTGCCTATTAATCTGACGCCGGACTTCGTCAAGGATATTACTCATATTGGAGGCAGTGTCCTTTCAACTTCCCGCGGGCCGCAGGATATTTCGATCATGGTGGATTATCTGGAGCAATTAAAAGTCAATATCCTTTTTTGTGTAGGTGGAGACGGCACCATGCGGGCGGCGGAAAAACTGACGGCTGAAATCACCGCCAGAAATGCCAAAATTGCCATAATCGGCATTCCCAAAACCATCGACAACGATCTTAATTTGATTGAAAAATCCTTCGGCTTTGACACGGCCATCGAAGAAACAGTGGAAGCCATCCACAGCGCGCATGTAGAAGCCAAGGGCGCCTATAACGGTATCGGCCTGGTGAAAATCATGGGACGTTTGTCCGGCTGTATCACGGCAACCGCGGCCCTGGCCCAGGGCGACGTAAACTTTGTTCTGATTCCCGAAGTACCGTTTGACCTTGATGGCGAAAAAGGGTTCTTGCAAACGCTTACGGATAGAATGAAAGCGCGGGGACACGCAGTGATTCTGGTGGCTGAAGGCGCGGGACAGGAATTGATGATGCAAAATTCAGATGAAAAAAAAACCGATGCATCAGGCAACATCCGCCTTCATGACATCGGCCTGTTTCTCAAAACCGCTGTCGAACAGCATTTCCGAAAGATCAATTTGGAAATCAATTTAAAATATATTGAGCCCAGTTATCTGATTCGTTCGGTTCCAGCCAATGCCTCAGACAGCATTTATTGCAGTTCTCTGGGACAATACTCCGTGCATGCGGCCATGGCGGGGAAAACAGGCCTGTTGATAGCGCTCAGAAATAACGAGTATGTTCACTTGCCACTCGCCACCGCAATTTCCAGCAGACAAATCGATCCACAAGGTAATGTCTGGATGAGAGTGCTGGAAACAACAGGACAGCCGGCGGAGATGAGAAAAGACTGAAGACTGAAGGCCGAAGCTTTGGTTGTAGGGAACGGCTTGAAACCGTTTCCTATTTTTTTTAAGTTAAACATAAAAAATGCTTGCAAAATAACCTATTATAGCTTAGGAACCACCTACATTTTTTTGAAGGAGCTAAACCATGTCTCGTATTTGTGAAGTATGCGGAAAGAAGCCGGCAGTCGGCAATAATGTCAGTCACGCCAACAACAAGAGTAAAACCGTCTGGCGTCCGAATCTCCAAAAGTTACGCTGTGTTGATGAAAAAACGGGAGCAGTGAAGAGAGTAAAAGCCTGCACGCGTTGCATCCGTTCCGGTTTTGTTAAAAAAGCCAGCTAATCCGGCGGAAACCAGCCGTAATTCCTGATGGCCGTTGAAGTCTGTTGGAGAAATTCTTCATTCTCAATGGAATCCAGGGCATCTTGAAACAACGTTTGAATCGCTTCAGCAAACACCGAATTATTATTTCTTAGGCCGAATTTGTCTGTAAAAAGACGAATTCGGCCTTCGATATTCATAATCCTCTCCAATCTTTCCTTCGTGATGTAGGACACCGCGTTTTTCAGCACATCCCGGACATGATCTTTTTCAATGCCATAGAGCCAGGACATATCGGCACAAAATTCATTGCCTTTCCGGTCAAGGGTAAAATGAATCGCGTCCTCCAGGAGTTCAATGGATCTATCCTCGTGAATATGAGACAAAATGACCAGATCATAGATCATCTCAATAATTAAATGTGAGCGGTAAACCGCTTCATTATAGGATATGTCCCGATCAACAATTTTATGTAAATTCAATATGGAATCGATCAGACGCCTTCCCTTAACGTAAGAATACCCGGCGGAATGCGGATCGAACCCTTCCTGGCATGTCATTGAAATTTTTCCGTAATGAGCCAGATCATCCACCAGGAGATGAAACATGATGTAAGCGGTACGCGGATGATCCGGAGGCGCCTGGATAAATCTATTAATGGAATGCGTCTGGTTGGCGTTGATATCGGGATGAATCGTCAGCAAGTCGGGAGCAATATTGTAAATGTAGATATCCGGATCGCTGTGTTTGATGTTGGATGCACCCATGATTTGCTGCAATAAATGGGTATGGGTTAACATCAACATAGACACACCCGGGTATTCTGGGACGGCACCTCTTCTATCATAAACTGATCTTTTAAATAATCCAGAATACCTTCCGCATCGTTAATAAAATCCGGCATGATTAGAACCTGGAGAATTGCCGCTTTGGGGTCAATGGTGGAAACTGTGGCCAGTCCCTCATAGCCTTCAATAATAAATTGAACAAGCGCGATATCACTTTTATTTATTTTAAACCATTTCATGATCATAGCTTGCGTGAGGATTACCATTTATTTTTTTAAAGATCAAGATTATCAATGAAGATTATCAATGAAGACTGTTAGGAACACGTG
>JANYAF010000171.1 GCA_025355175.1 Deltaproteobacteria bacterium
CAACGCTCTCGCCATCGTCGATGGCGTTCCGATCAGTGAAGCCGAATATTATAACGAATATTCAAAAATGACGGATATGGTGAAAGCGCGTTACGGCGGCGTCTTAACAGCGGATATGCTCAAGCAGATGAATCTGAAAAAGACAGCATATGACAACCTGATCAGCCGCCAGATTATCATTGCCAAAGCAAGCGATTTAAAACTGCAGGTATCCGATGACGAGTTAAAGCAAATGATCACGACCATGCCCGCCCTGCAAACGGACGGGAAATTTGATAACTACAAATATAGGCAATTATTACGGTACAATAAGTTAACCGCCGAAGATTTTGAAGCCAGCCAGAAAATTAACTTGGCAGCCGGTAAAATTGAAACCATTATTCGTGAGGGGATCAAAGTATCCGATCAGGAAGTGATGGATCTATATGCTTTGCAGAATCAAAAAATCAACCTCCATTTCGTTCAAATTTCCGGCGCCGATATAACCAGGCAGATCACTCCATCGACCAGTGATCTGGAAAATTATCTCAAGAATAACAGCAACACCTTTCGCGTTTCCGAACAGGCAAAAATTAAATATCTGTATTTTGCCGCCGAGACATTTTCTCCCGCTGAAATCAGCCCTTCCGACATCAAAGATTACTACAACCGTCGCAAAGAAAACTACAAAAACAAAGACGGCAAGCCCCTGGGACTGGAAGAAGCCAAACCGATGCTCATCAAAGAACTGAAGCAAGGCCGGGGGATGCAAAACGCCTTTGCCGAAGCCAAGAAAGCGCACGATACAATCTACCAGGAAAACAATTTTGACGCTTATGCCGCAAAGAATAATCTAAAAGTTCAGATTGCCGATTTTTTTCCACTCAACAAACCGCCGCTGGCGCTCGCTTCGTTGAAGGATCTGGCACAGCAACTGGCGGGTTTGCAGAGAAATGATATCAGCAAAACTTTTGCCACCGACAACGGCTACTACCTCATCCGCATTGACGATAAAAAGGCCGCCTATACGCCGCCGCTCAAAGATATAGAAAATGACGTTCGGCAAAGCTATCGGAAAGGTGAGCAAGATAAAATCGCCGCTGGAGAAGCCGCAACCATGCTGGAGAAACTGCGAAAAGGAGAAATCCTGAATAAGCTTGCTCAGGAAAAAGGCTTCAAAGTACAGGAAACCGGTTTGTTCCAGCCCGGAAGCGTTATTCCGAAACTCGGTTCTCATCCGGAGACCATGGAAATGCTTCTGTCTCTTTCCTTGAACCAGCCCTATACGGAAAAGCCTCTGAAAATCAACAATACACACGTGATTTTCAAGCTCAGCGAGATGAGCACGCTGGACATGAAAGATTTCGAAGCCAAAAAAGAGACATACAAGCAAGTAGCGATGAACCTAAAGAGAGAAGAAGCGATGAAATCATGGCTGGAAGGAAACAAAACAGCGATGATTAAAGAAAAACGGCTTAAGATCAATAAAGAGGCAAAAGATTTATAGCAAGGTGTCATTAATCCCTACTCGCTTCGCTCGCGGGATAATTCGACTAACAAGCTTCAATTCACTGCGTTCCTGAAACTTGAGTCTCATTAAAAAGGGAAGAACCAGTTCATGGTTCTTCCCTTTTGTTTTTGGTGGAGATGAGCAGGATCGAACTGCTGGCCTCTTGAATGCCATTCAAGCGCTCTCCCAGCTGAGCTACACCCCCAATCAAGACTTCCTGAATCGAGAGGCCCCCTTAACATGCGCTTTTGTGGCTTGTCAACAGTTTTTAGCTTGACATTTTGCCTCTCGTCTATATAATCGCGCCCGTGCCGGAGTGGTGAAACTGGTAGACGCAGGGGACTCAAAATCCCCCGTTCGCAAGGGCATGTCGGTTCGATTCCGACCTCCGGCACCAAATAATACCTCCCTTAAATTCCCTATTCCGATATTCGACCTACAGACCATCTTCAATGGTTTTTACCGGTCTCGTAGCTTTTCAGAAAATTGACAAAGGTTTGATGATGCGGGCGGATGTCGAAGGATTTAAGATAAATTAAATAGAACTTTCTTTCCATCCGGCAGGAGGTGATGGGAATTTCATAAAGCAGTCGCGACGCCAGTTCGCGCTTAACCGCGTGCGCCGACAAGACGGATACACCCAGACCGGCGATAACTGCTTCCTTGATTGCCTCTGAGCTGCCCAATTCTCCGCAAATGTTCAATTGCGGCAGACTGATCGATTTTTTTTCTTTGAGATAAACCTCAAAAACATCCCGCGTTGCTGATCCTTTTTCCCGCAGGACGAAAGGCTCCAAAAGCAGTTCGGAAATATCTATCGAACCTTTTCTGATCCAGCGATGATGTTTCGGAACAACCAGAATCAGTCGGTCGCTCCAGACCGGTTGCGCCGTCAGTTTCTGGTTAAACGGCTCTTTGCCGATGCAGCCGATTTCCACCCCACGATCCAGCACCATATTCAGAACTTCCTGGCTGTCTTCCGTTTTAATGAAAATGCGGATGTCGGGATGAACTTTTTTAAATGCACTCATGGCATGTGGAAGGATATAGGTGGCGGGAATAGTACTCGCGCCGACATAGATGTCACCGCCCGTATTTTCGTGCAATTTTTTTATTTTTTCGCCCACCTCCTTACGCATCTTGACCATACGCTGCGCGACATCGTAAAGGATCTTCCCTTCCGGCGTCAACGAAACACCTGTGTTGCTGCGGTTGACCACTTTCACACCCAGGCAGGCTTCCACATTGCGGATATTTTTCGTCAGCGCCGGTTGTGTCAGCAGCATGCGTTTGGCCGCACGGCTAAAACTGCGCTCTTCCACGAGAGAGATCAGCGCCTCCATTTGCTGAAGGGTAATACTTTTAAATCGATGGTCCGTCATGTCTAAGTACATAACATAAATATTTTTTATCTACAAAATATATGTCAACCAAATGAATATGGATTGATGTTGGCATATTTCGGTAACGACAATTCTGTTATTGTGATAATATTCACCACCACATTTATACGACTCCGGAGAGCATCCGGTCGATAATATCTATAAAGGAGGAATATATGAAACTGACAGAAATGTTTTCACTCAAGGGAAAAGTGGCGCTGGTGACGGGCGGAGGCCGGGGCATCGGTAAATTCATTGCCACGGGACTCGCGGAAGCTGGCGCGGATATCGTTTTAACCTCCCGCAAATTGAAAAATCTTGAAGAAACAGCCAAAGAACTGGAAGCCAATCAAAAAGTGAAAGCGCTGGCGATTGCCTGCGATATGGCCAAAGAAGACGCGATTGACGCCATGCTTGCCGAGGCGGTAGCACAATTCGGGCACATCGATATTCTGGTCAACAATGCCGGTGCAACCTGGGGCGCTCCCACACTGGATTTCCCGCTGGAAAAATGGGACCAGCTTTTCAATGTCAATGTGCGTGGTGTCTGGATTCTCACACAGAAAGTCGCCCGCATTATGAAACAGCAGGGTGGCGGAAACATCATCAATATTTCTTCCGTCATGGCTTTCCGCGGATCAACGGAGGAATCCCATCCGGCAATTCCCTACAACTCTACAAAAGCAGCCATTAATTTGCTGACCATGAATCTGGCTGTTAAGCTTGCCCCTTTCAACATTCGCGTCAACGCCATTGCGCCGGGTTTTTTCCATACCGATATGATGGCTTATATCGACAAGCCGGAGCTCAAAGCGATACGCGACGCGATGATTATGGAAATTCCTCTGCGCCGTATCGGAGAAATAGACGATATGAAAGGAACTGTCGTGTTTCTGGCGTCTGCCGCATCATCCTATGTCACCGGACATGTCCTGGTAACCGACGGCGGCCTGATTGCCAAGTAAATTGTAACAAAAGGGAAGAAGATCGTGTCTTCATTTGAGCAGGCTTCTGTGCCTAAAGAATCGACAACAGTCATTTTAGTCCGCAAAAACAATGCAGGGTTGGGGGATGTCTTTTTAGCCCGCCGCCATCAGCGTCAGTCTTTTATGGCGGGGGCTTATGTTTTTCCCGGCGGACAGGTGGATGCTGCAGACAGCGATCCGGAGCTTTGTTCTTACATCCAATCAACTGAAAATTTTGACCCGCAAGCTTTGCTGCAGGACGCAAGTCTTACCCCGGAGTTGGCGCAGAGTCTTTTTATCTGCGCCATCCGGGAAACCTTTGAAGAAACGGGTGTGCTTTTTGCGCAAACAGACGGAAATTTTATTCAGATGGATTCGGGGCAGGATATCGCCCGCTTTGCCCACTACCGGCAGGAGTTGAACCGGGGAAAAATTTCTCTTCAAGACATCGCCGCAAAAGAAAATTTATTCTTTGCCTGCCATGCTTTGATTCCCTACGCCCACTGGATTACACCGCAAATCGTGCCGAAGCGGTTCAGCACCCGTTTTTTCCTAGCCAGATTACCCGATGGTCAAACGGCAACAACAGATTCTGATGAACTGACGGATTTTCTCTGGGTAACACCCGGGGATGCTCTGCAAATGCAATTGAACAAAGAAATCACGCTGATGCCGCCGACACTGAAAACCCTGGAAGAACTGGCGGCATTCACCGATCTTGATGAACTCTTCGAGCATGCTCGACACCGGACCATTTATCCCATTTTACCGGAGGCTGCGGCAAATGTATTGCTGCTTCCCCATGATCCGGAATACAGCATTTCCGAATATAAGAGACCGGCAAGACCGAACGAACCTTCCCGTTTCATATCCGTAGACGGGATCTGGCAGACGAGGTATTGCCTGAATAAATAAAGCCCTGAACATCCTTACGATGCTCAGGGCTCAAGCTGTCGAAATTTAATCTGAGTTAGAACTTTACTTTAGGCACCACTTTTGCCGCTTCTTCGACTTTGAAGAAGGCTGCCTCTTTAAAACCGAACATACCGGCGACAAAGTTTGCCGGGAATGTCCTTATGCTTTCATTATATATTTTCACCGCATCATTGTATCTCATTCTTTCCACGGCAATCCGGTTTTCTGTTCCGGCCAGTTCATCCTGCAGCTTCATGAAGTTTTGATTCGATTTCAAATCAGGATATCGCTCCACCACCACCATCAACCGGCTGAGCGCGCCGGATAATTGATTATTGGCCGCGATCTTTTCGGGCACCGTTCCGGCACCGCCTACTTTAGAACGCGCATTGGTCACTTCCACCAGAACATCTTTTTCCTGTTTGGCATAACCCTTAACGGTTTCCACCAAGTTCGGTATTAAGTCATAACGGCGCTGTAACTGATTTTCCACCTGCGACCAGGCTGCCTTTATCCCGACGTCCATTTTCACAAAGCGGTTGTAGTTACCCGCAAACATTGAATATAAAGCAATGACCAGAACAGCAATAACCGCTACCACAATGAGAATTTTCTTTCCTGTCGACATTTTCCCCTCCTCCATTATGTTAAATTATTATAAACCATCGATGACATCACATGCCTTTTCTACTTCCCGCAGATACTTTTTAAAAACGTCTATTACTTCGGTGCTGGAAAGTTTATCGACGCCTTCTCTTATATTGAAGCACAGCATAAAAACCGCTGCGTCGATTGGAAAGACCTCGTTTATCTCTATGATTGTTTCACGTTTGTTCCGCGGCGCCTTCGCCTGCTTTAAATAAAGCATCGCATTAAAAATAGAAATAAATGCCGTCACTGACTTGCTAATCAGCTGCCTGACGGGGCGCGCCGAACCTTCAGACTCCAGATACCCTGCACGAAGCAGAAGAATCTTCCCTTTAAGTTCCCGCTCAATTTGCAGGCGCAGGTCTTCCGGTTTGAAGACTAACGACTCAAGAACATTTTCGCCATAAATCAAAATCGAACTGTTTTTCATGTTAAGAAATTCAATGGGGTACGCATCCAGCGATGACTCAATAAAGGCTTTGGTCATCACCCGCGGCATAGCCACATTGCGTTTTCTCCAGTTCTTGACCAGAGCAAATCCATCTTCCAGGCGGTTGATGCCTTCCGGCGTCAGAACAACCAGAATATTAATATCCGATTTTCCTTTCACATAGGCCCCGCCGGCAGCGCTTCCATATAGCATCAGCGAAATCAGATCCTTATCGAACGCTTTCAGATAGTCCTCAGTTAAAGGAACGAAAATGTCTTGAGGTTGATCCGGTATTTTTGCCATGTTCTCCACCCTTATTGTTTAATAATCGCCACCTGCTCCGCCGCCGCCGCTTCCGCCGCCGCCGAAACCGCCAAACCCCCCACCGAATCCACCACCACCGCCGCCGCCGCCGCCACGACCACTGCTGCTTACCAGCAATAATAATATCCAGGGCAGCATGGACCGGCCTGTTTTGGTTCCCAGAAGCACCGCGGCAGCAATGAGGAGAATGATTAATCCGACAATATTAAAGCCCTTTTTCTCCGGACGAGCTTTTGTCCCGTAGGGCGACGCAACACCCGTTAATTGAACCCCCGCATCCTTGGCAATATAAGCACCACAGGCAAACATGGCATTATAAAGAGCTTTGCCCGTCTCGCCTGTTTTGAGGTGCGGCACTACATACTTGTCCCGTATTTCGCCCACTAAACCATCCGGCAGTATTCCCTCAACACCATAGCCTGTTTCAATGCGAATTTTCCGCTCTTTGACGGCAAGGAATATCAGGACGCCTTTATCTTTGCCTTTTTCCCCAATGCCCCAGGCTTTATATAACCCATTCACATAAAGCGTAATTTCTTCCGTTGGTCCAATTTCCGGCATCGTGACCACGACAACCGCTGTTCTTGTTTTCTGCCATATCTCGTTCGCCAGCGATTCCATTTTAGCGGCGTTGGCCTGATCAATCACATTGGCAAAGTCATTGACGGCCGTTCCCTTCGGTGGTGGATATTTTTCTGCCGCAAAAACAGCACCCGCCGCCAGAGCAATAAAGATTGCCGCGCACAGGACTATTAATATTTTGCATCCGCGATTCAGAGACTGAATATAGTTACTTCCCACAGAATACCCTTAACGTTCTTCCGACTGGGCAACAATAACATGCCATACTTTCGAGTAGGCTGACTATTACGTAAAGCTCATTCCCTGTCAAGGCGGAAATATAAGCAGCAGATAGTGCTTGCGCAAGAGGTGGTTAGATACTAAAGATAAACAATTCTGAACATGTTTGTAATATTTGTAACTTATGACTGCAAAAATAATTTTAATTCATCCGCCCGTCGCAAAACCCTCTGAACCGCCGGCAGGAATTGCCAAACTGTCTTCTTGTCTGCAAGCTAACGGCGTTGAATATCAAGTAATTGACGCCAATCTGGAAGGAATTCTCCATCTGATGCGAGTCTTCGCCCAGGCAGGCGCGCCTTCCGGCCGCTGGAACATCCGCGCCTGCAAAAACCTGGAAGCCAACCTGGCCGCTCTGCAAAACTCTGACACCTTCGGCAACAAAAGCCGCTACTCCCGCGCTGTGTTGGATGTCAATCACGTCTTGAATTTAGCTGGGAAACCCTACGGCGCAAACCTGTCATTGTCCGACTATACAGACAGCAAGCAATCTCCAGTGAAAAGCAGCGACTTGATCCGGGCCGCAGAAAATCCCGAAGCCAACCCTTTCTATCCTTACTTTTCCGGGCGTCTGATGCAAGTGCTGGCGGAGTCTCCGGAGTTTATTGGCTTTTCGCTTAATTTTTTAAGCCAGGCGATTTGTACGATGGCCATGATCGGCTTTATCAAAAGAATTCACCCCCGGCAGAAAATTATTCTGGGCGGG
>JANYAF010000173.1 GCA_025355175.1 Deltaproteobacteria bacterium
AAACTGCCCGGCAGTCCTGCCGCCTTATCCCGTCAAAGACTTAGGCCAGTAACTTTGCGTCCCGCCTTTTCAGGTGGTTTGCCCTTCTCAAGCTTTGATTAAAATTTTACTCTCTTTTCGTCAGAAGTCAATAAATTTATTGTAATTCCAATCACAAAATTGATTGCATTGGTTTAGTCAATGAGATAATAAAATCACCATGAATGACGAACGCTATATGAACCTGGCCATAAAGCTGGCCGCTAAAGGCCGGGGCTATGCCAGCCCCAATCCGATGGTGGGAGCTGTTATTGTTAAGAATGACAGAATCATTGGGCAGGGCTATCATCAATGTTGCGGCCAAAACCACGCGGAAGTCAATGCAATCCAAAACGCGACGGAAGATGTCACAGGCGCTACCCTTTATGTGACGCTGGAACCCTGTTGCCATTCCGGCAAAACAGCTCCCTGCACGGATAGGATTATCCAACATAAAATTGCGCGCGTCGTGGTCGGCGCCACCGATTCCAATCCCCTGGTTTCCTGTCAGGGCATTCAATGCCTGCAAAACGCAGGGATTGAAATTAAAATAGGTACTCTGGAAGATGAATGCCGCGATCTTAACGAAGTCTTCTTTCATTTCATGGAAACGGGACTGCCTTTTGTCACCGTCAAATACGCTCAAACGCTGGACGGACGCATCGCCACAGTAACAGGCCAGTCACAATGGATCAGTTCTCCCACATCCCTTAAATTTGCTCATCAACTACGGGCTGAGCATGATGCCATATTGGTGGGGATCGGAACAGTCATCAAGGATAATCCGGCATTGACGGTCAGAAGAGTTCGCGGCCGCAATCCGTTAAGAATTATCGTGGATTCCGGCCTGGCCATCGCCACGGAGGCCAACGTGATGCAAAATATTTCCAAGGCACCAACCCTGATCGTCACAACTAAAAATGCTTCCGATCCGCGTTTTCAAAACCTGGCGGCGGCGGGCGCTGAGTTGATTACGGTTGATCCTGATGAGGGAAACCACGTCAATTTGAAAAAATTACTTCAGCACCTTGCGGCAAGAAATATTTCTTCGGTTTTGATCGAAGGCGGCGCGCAAATCATTACGTCCGCCCTTCAAGACAACCTGGTCAATCGTCTGGTTACCGTGATTGCGCCGAAGATTATCGGCAAAGGAATTGAAGCGATAGGCGATCTCAATATTCGCAGACTGGAAGAGGCAAAAGTATTATCCGTAAGAAGCGTTATGAAAAAAGGCGTTGATATCATTATTGACAACCGTCTATTGCCGCAATCACGTTCTGGGCGGCCTTAATGCCGTCCAGCGCCGAACTGATAATCCCTCCGGCATAGCCCGCGCCTTCCCCGCAGGGGTAAAGTCCCCGGACATTTTCGCTTTGCCCGTCAACCCCGCGGCAAATACGCACCGGCGATGACGTTCTGGTTTCCACACCGATTACATGAGCCTCCTCAGAAATAAAACCCGGCATTTTTTTATCGAATTGTTTGATCCCGACCCGCAACGCATCAGACACAAACTCAGGAAGCACGTCCGCGAGAAAAGCGGCTTTCACGCCGGGCAAAAAACTTGTCCGGCCCACAACGCCGGATGATTTTTGTTCGATAAACCCGGAAAGCCTCTCAGCGGGGGCGCAATAGTTGCCACCACCCGCCAAAAAAGCCTCTCTCTCCCAGTGACTGCGAAAGGCCAGACCGCTCAGAGGCTCTCCCTGTGCAGCAAAGTCCTCCACCCGTACATTCACAACGACGGCGCTGTTGGCAAATTCTCCACTTCGCTCGCTATTGCTCATGCCATTGGTCATAACAAATCCCGGAAGCGCGCTGCAACCAATCACCTGCCCTCCCGGACACATGCAAAATGTATAAACGGAACGATTCAGTCCGCCTGTTGTGGCGGTGACAAAATATTCCGCCGGCGGCAAATGGGGATGATTCGACCACCGGCCGTACTGAATAGAATTAATCAGGGCCTGCGGGTGCTCGACACGCAAGCCCATGGCAAAGGGCTTGGCCTCCATTTTTACGCCGCGTTCATCTAATTTCCCGTATGTATCATCAGCGCTCTGGCCAATCGCGAGAATCACTTCATCTGCTTTTATTTCTTGCTTGTCGTTGACCACAACTGCCGCAATTTCGTTTTGCCGGATCACAAAATCCGTTACCCGTGCTTCAAATTGAATGGCGCAGCCCAGCTCTATAAGTTTTCCCCTTAGATGAATGATGACTTCACGCAAGCTGTCTGTGCCAATATGCGGCTTGGCATCGGCTAGTATTGACTCTTGTGCACCCATATCCACAAGAATTTTTTTAACCCACAAGGAATATGGGTTTTTGCTTCGACTGGTTAATTTCCCATCGGAAAAAGTCCCAGCCCCTCCTTCGCCGAAAAGAACGTTGCTTCGCGGATCAAGCACACCCTTCTCCCAAAATGTCCGCACATCCTTTACACGTTTTTCGATGGGTCGCCCTCTCTCCAGCAATAAAACAGATAAACCCTTTATGGCAAGCGTATAGGCGGCAAAAAGACCAGCGGGACCGCTGCCGATCACCACCACGGGAGGCCTCTCCACCCCCCCCTGGCGGGGGACACCAGATGACCCAACTGATGACGGGTCAACGGCCGGTTCATCATGAAACATCAAAACCTGTATTCCTTCCGGCAATATCTCCGGCAGCGTCCCGGTGTCGGTCAAACTTATCTTTACCGCATAAACAAAATGAGGGGGCTTGTTGCGCCGGGCATCCAGAGCCTTCTTTATAATAGTCAATGAGGCAATACCGTCAACCGGAATGCCAAGCACTTGGGCAGCCTTTGTCATCAGGCATTCCTCTTGCTCATCCAATGTCAGATGTAAACCGCTAAGACGGATCACTCTCATGTTTTCTCCATTGCAAAAACTCCATACCTATTGTAAATGTCTTTGAATTGTACTGGACTGATTCTCAATACATAAAAAGTTGGTGTTTGCCATGCCTTGGTATGCCGTTTCCACAAAAAGTCGTCACGAATATAAAGCCTTTACCGGCCTTACTCAGAAAAACCTGACAACGTTTTTACCGGAGATGGAAGTTTGGAGCAAGCGAAAAGACCGAAAAAAGAAGATATCCGTGCCGCTTTTTCCCGGCTATCTTTTTGTGGAAGCCTCTTTAGACAACGAAACAAAACTGACCATTCTCAAAACACCCGGAGTTGTTCGAATTCTGGGGAAAAAATTAAACACAGAACCTTTGCCGGTGCCGGAAGCAAAAATCATCGCCATCCAGCGCTTGCTGGCTAAAAAAGTGGAAATGTTCACCTTGCAGTATCCGAAAGCCGGAGAACCGGCGCGGATTATGGACGGCCCCTTTGCCGGTATTGAGGGCACGGTGATTAAAAGCGATCCGGAAAAAGAACTTTTTGTTATTTCCATAGAATTACTCCAGCGATCCGTAGCTATCAAGCTGGAAGGTTTTCAAATCAGCAAGATTTGATGATCTTTTTTCAATGGCATGGATGTGTATCTAAAAATTCTTGACATTCTGAACATTATGCGCAAGATAGCATCCGCCAAAAGTAATCGAATCATAGGCAAAAACTGATTTGGGGATATGTTGTGAAAGGTTATATCAAGATTAAAAAGGAACTTTGCAAGGAGTGTCACCTCTGTATTCATTTCTGCCCCAAAGGCCACATCATGGCGTCCAATGAGTATAATGCTCAGGGTTATCATCCTGTATGCGCCAATGAAGAAAAGGAATGCAACGGCTGCGCGATTTGCGCCACGATGTGTCCGGATGTAGCTATCGAGGTTTACCGTGACTAAAGTATTGATGTCAGGAAATAATGTTATCGCCGAAGCGGCGATTCGTGCGGGCTGCCGTTTCTATGCCGGTTATCCCATTACCCCTCAGAACGAATTGACCGAGTATATGGCCGAACATATGCGCAATGCCGAGTCAGGCGTGTTTATCCAATCGGAAAGCGAAGTCGCCGCCATCAATATGATCGCCGGTGCGGCAGCGACTGGTGTGAGGGTCATGACGTCTTCCTCCAGCCCCGGTATTTCATTAAAACAGGAAGGCATTTCTTCCATGGCCGCCTGTGAACTTCCCGGTATCATTGTCAATATTATGCGAGGCGGCCCGGGGCTAGGCAATATCCGTCCTTCACAGGGGGATTATTTTCAGGCCACCCGCGGCGGAGGTCACGGCGACTACCGCACCATCGTTATCGCACCGGCTACCGGCCAGGAATTGGCGGATTTAACCATGGACGCTTTTGATCTGGCCGATAAGTACCGCACACCCGTCATGATCCTGGCTGACGGCATGATGGGACAAATGATGGAACCGGTGATCTTTAAAAAACCAAAACCCCGTCAATATCCCGAAAAATTTATGCTGCGCGGCGCGGGCACGGGGAAAAGCAAATTCATCCGCGGCCTTCTTCTCGATCCCATCGACAGTGAAGAACATAACTGGAAATTAGCCCGCAAGTATGAAGTGATCACTAAAAACGAAACACTGCACGAAGAGCACAGAGTAGATGACGCGAATCTGGTCATCGTGGCGTATGGAACAGCTGCCCGTATTGCCAAGGGCGCCATTAAGAGATTACGTGACCACGGCATGAAAGTCGGCCTATTCCGTCCGATCACCCTCTGGCCTTTCCCGGAATTGAAATTACGGGCCTTGTCGGCCAAAGTTAAGAATTATCTGGTTTTTGAAATGAGCACCGGCCAGATGCTGGAAGACGTTCGCCTGGCGTTGCAGGGTTATGCCAATATTGAATTTCATGGACGTCCGGGTGGCGCTGTACCGACGCCCGCAGAGTTGGCCAATGTTGTCGCCAAGATTTACGACAAAAAGGATTAATGATATATCGATCACTTTAAGGATCAGAAACATATGGCAAAGATAGTTTTTAAACATCCCCAGAGCTTAAAAGAAAACATTTATCACTATTGCCCCGGTTGCGGTCACAGTATTGTTCACAGACTCGTCGCTGAAGTGATCGACGAGATGGGTATTCGAGGCGTTACGATTGGTGTTCCTCCAGCGGGATGCGCCGTTCTGGCTTATAATTACTTTGACGTGGACATGATCGAAGCGCCCCATGGGCGTGGCCCGGCCATGGCATCAGCCATCAAGCGTTGCCTTCCCGACCGTGTCGTTTTTTCCTATCAGGGAGATGGGGATCTGGCTGCCATCGGTCTCGCCGAGAGTTTTCACGCCGCCAACCGCGGTGAAAACATTACCGTCATTTTTATCAACAACGCTGTTTATGGCATGACGGGCGGACAGATGGCCCCGACAACCATGTTGAATCAAAAAACAACGACCAGTCCGACTGGCCGTAAACAAAACTTAGACGGCTATCCTGTCAAGGTCAGCGAAATCTTTTCCCAATTGGGTGGCTCAACTTATATAGAAAGATGTTCGGTCAGTTCTCCGGCCGGCGTTAATAAAACAAAAAAAGCCATCAAGAAAGCTTTTCAGTGCCAAATAGACGGCCTAGGTTTTTCGATGGTGGAAATTCTCTCTTTATGCCCGACCAACTGGAAAATGACCTCTATTGATTCATGCAAATGGATTGATGAAGTTCTGAGCACAGAATTCCCCCCCGGTGTTTTTAAAGATGACATCGCCGCGGCAAAGAAAACTGCGGAGGCCGAATCATGATCGTTAAAACAATTTTTTCCGGTTTTGGCGGCCAAGGCGTTTTAATGATGGGCATCAGTCTGGCCAATAGCGCGATGAATAAAGGTTATCATGTCACTTATCTTCCCGCTTATGGTGCGGAAATGCGAGGCGGCACAGCCAATTGCACCGTAGCGGTAGGTGATGAGGAAATTGCGTCTCCTGTTGCATCCGAACCGAATTATCTTATCGTTATGAACGCCCCGTCCCTTTTTTCTTTTCAAAATAAAGTCACCTCAGGTGGGGCAATCTTTTTAAATTCATCCATTATCAATGATCGTCCTAACCGCCGGGATGTTGAAACATTCTGTATTCCCTGCGCCGATATTGCTCAGGAGCTGGGAAACAGCCGGGTCGCCAATATCATCATGATGGGCGCCTTTATTAAAAAATCAGACGTCGTTTCTCCCGAAATTTATCTCAAGAGTCTGGAAACCATTATGGGCAGCAGGAAAAAAGCCCTTGCGGAAATTAACCGCAAAGCTTTTGCAGCCGGTTTTGATTACATTAAGGATTAGTTAAGGATACTTTATGGCTGTCAAACAAATTTCTGTTTTATTAGGCAACATTCCCGGTTCTTTTGCCAAGCTCACCCATATTCTTGATGCTGAAGATATCAGCACCAAAGCCGTATCGGCGGCCAGTATCGAACACGACAGCAGGGTTCGTCTTGTCGTGAATGATCCCGACCGCGCCGCAGCACTCTTGAGCAGTTTCAATTTCAACTTTGAAGTAACGACAGTGCTTGCAGCCGAAGTTCCCCTCCACGCAGGTGGAGTGAACGCCATTCTGAAACCTCTGGCCAACGCAGAGATTAATATTCTTTATCTCTATACAACCATCAACCGGATCGGAAAAGAAACCATCGTTATTCTTGGCGTCGACAAATTGGAAGAAGCCAGAGAAATACTCACGGAAAACTGGATTCACCTAATCGACGACGAAATTTATTCGATCCCTTAACTTTAAGACTCCATCATGCCGGTCTCTGCCGAAAAAGAAAAAATGATCGCCGCCCGTATGCAGGAACTGGGTGTTACTGAGAGCGATTTTGAGGAATCCTTTATCCGCTCATCCGGTCCCGGAGGGCAAAAAGTCAATAAAACATCGTCTTGCGTTTATCTTGTCCATACCCCCACTGGCCTCACAGTAAAATGCCAGAGGGAGCGATCCCAATCCCTAAACCGTCATCTGGCACGCAGACTCTTATTAGACAAAATAGAATTGCAGCAAAAAGGTTTTATTGCAGAAGCACAAGAAAAAATAGAGAAACTGCGTCGCCAGAAAAGAAAACGCAGTAAGAGAGCAAAAGAAAAAATTCTGACCGCCAAACATCAGCAAGCCCAAAAAAAAGAGTTACGTGGTAAAGTCGATATCGAGGAACGATGAAGACGAGCCGGTTGCGTGATTTATCCCGATTTACTTCGCAATCGGGATAACACGGGCACTCATGCCTTCCGCCTGCGGCGGGATAATTCGACTTACAAATTTCAGTGCGCTACGCTTCTGAAAGAATGGTGTCGTTAATCCCGCGACGCTTTATTTGTGGAATTTTTCACCTTACATGTTTGATTGGATTATGTTCAGGAAAATGGTGTCATTAATCCCGATGGCTTCGCAATCGGGATAATTCGACTTACAAATTTCAGTGCGCTACGCTTCTGAAATTTGAGTCTCATTAAAAAGGGGGAAGAAGTCCTTTGTTATTTGCTTCTTCCCCCTTTAATTAAAATAGCAGCTTGCTTCTTACATGCCAACAACCTTAAGGAGCGGGTTGGCAAACAGGATGACCAGAGAAATAACCAGAGCATAAATTGCAACGGATTCTGTCATAGCCATACCAACCATCATGGTTAACATTATTTTACCTTGCGCTTCGGGATTTCTACCCACTGCGTTACTTGCACCACTTGTTGCCTGACCAAGACCTAAACCGGCGCCAATTGCACCCAATCCAATGGCCAAACCTGCTGCAAGTGCAAATACGCTTGCCACAATCGCTTTGCTGTAATCTACCGCTGCTCCGGCGGGAACGGGCATAGCTTGTGCAACTTCTTTAGCTGCAAAAACGAAGGGAGCGGAAACAATCACCAGAACCATAGCAAGCAACGTGTACATTAAACTCTTTTTCATGTAAATCCTCCTAGATAGTATTTGATTTTTCGAATTCAAATCCCTTCCGGTTATATGCCTATATTCTTTCTAATACCCCCTTTCTCAAAAATTTAACCCTTTCGGGATTTGTGCGGTTATTTTTAACG
>JANYAF010000248.1 GCA_025355175.1 Deltaproteobacteria bacterium
AAACCGGCTGAAGAAAAACCACCGGTAGCCGAGCGCACCGCCCTTGAGAAATGGCGTGATGTGATAAAAGACATCAAGACAAACGACGCGGGACGGTTGTGCTCCAATATTGACAATGCCTTAAAGGAGCTTGCAGAGGAAGAAGATAAAAAGAAATTCGCCATATTCGTCAAGGAACACATGGGCGGTGACTTCAAAAAAAGCAAAGCAAAGGATAAACTGAAAGAATATCTTCAATAGCACAACTATTCAGTTTACATTACAACACAAATATGTATTATATCGTAACCGTATATGAAGACATATCGTGAGACATACATAAGGAAGGCGGAGATTGCGCAGTTGATCCTTCTGCACCAGCTTTTTATGCAGAAGGATAGCCGCCATTTGATTTTTCAGGGCGGCACGGCACTGCGCTGGTGTTACGGCGGCAGCCGCTTTTCGGAAGACCTCGATTTTGTGACATCCCTTGCACCCGCAGCCGTTGAAAAAATTTTAAGCGAGGCCATCTCGGGCATCGAAAAGCTCATGATTCCTCATTTTGGCGTGGGTACGGTTACCGTGAACAAGAAAAGCGCGCGCGCCGATGCTCTGAAATGCTTCGTTGATTTTCGCCCGGAAACCTCCAGAGAAAAAATTTCCATCAAGCTGGAATTTGAAGGTCTGGTTGCAGAAAAATCACCCGATGCCCAAAATCATGTTCTTTCATCTTTGAGCGCCGTTGCTTATCTGATTGCCGTCGGGGAATTCCGCGTGCCACGGCCCAATACAGTTATCGTCGCGGAAACAGCGCTGGAGATTCTTTCCGACAAAGTGCGCGCATTGCTTGAGCGTCGCTATCTTAAGGGCCGCGATTTTTTTGATCTCTGGTATCTTTATGCCGTCCTGAAAACGCCTGTGGATGTGGAGATTATTCAGAGAAAATTTGCGCTTTACCGGGCAGCCTTTGTTGCGCAAAGAAAAATTGAGTTTTTTACCAGGCCATCGAAGCAGGACGCAGAAAAGATGCGCGAGGCCATCGCGCAGGATTTGTCGCGCTTTCTGTCCCCGGATGTGATCGCCGTCCATCAGGCTGACGGATTTGCCGCCATGCTTACAGCGGCGGGTTCTCTCTTTAGCGAATTGCAAACCAAGGGGGTGCGCCTGCCATGACATCCGTCAATATCCTCAGGCAATTGCCAAACCTCTTTCATTTTGCCGATGTGGAGAAATTCACTGGCAACGCCAATGTCTTCCTCACGCGGGCACTGGCCAAAGGATTTGTCGAGCGGGTGACACGCGGGGTCTATATCAACCTGCTTCGCGAAGCACAGCCAAGTGTTGAAGAGGTTGCCTGCTTTCTGCGGACGCCTTCCTATATTTCCTGCGAATGGGCGCTCAACCGCCACGGCGTGATCCTGCAATCGCCTGTCGTCTGCACGGTTCTGACGCTCGACACGGCAGTCGGCGCAGCCCGGAATATCCCATTCGGAGGCGTTACGATTGAATTCTCGCGCATCGCGCCCCGCCTCTTCAATGGTTTTGAAACCCGCGACGGCTTCAATATGGCGCTGCCGGAAAAGGCGCTCCTCGATACCATCTACCTGCGCAAGCACATACCATTTCAGGATGAGTTGAATCTCGACAACATCCAAAGGGATAAATTACTGACGCTTTCTGAAGCCTTTCCCGCAATCGTCAGGAAGCGCCTGGAGGAGTTGCTTGCATGATATGTTTTAATCATGATGGAATCGTAAAAAGTAACACAAGCTGTCATTCCCGCGAAGGCGGGAATCCAGAACATGCTTAAATCACTAGATTCCCGCCTTCGCGGGAATGACAAAACTTGGACCAGATTAACTTTTTACGAGACCGTCATTTATGAGTGCTATAGCTTCATGACTTCATATGGGACGGTGTGTTCAATCAGATTGAAAAAAAGAGGGAAACTCATTTATGTCAAAATTAATGATTATGTCTATTGGCGGTTCGCCGGAACCACTTAAAAAAAGTATTGCCGAACATCAGCCTGAAATCCTGATCTTCTTTGCGTCGCATGACTCTATTTTAAAAACGGGTGAGGTGTTGCAAGGAGCCGGTTTTAAGCCGAACAAGATCGAATCCGAGATCACGGAAAATGCCAACTCGCTGTTTGAATGTTACAAGGCCGCCAAGCGTTGCGTGGACAGGGCGGCCAGAAATGAAATACAGGAACAGGACATTATTGTCGATTACACAGGCGGCACAAAAGTCATGTCGGCTGCCCTTCTTCTGGCCACGGTCGGTTATGCCTATGGCTTTAATTATGTCGGGGGCGAAGCAAGGTCAAAGGATGGGTTGGGTGTTGTCCAAAATGGCCATGAAAAAATGTATTCAGACATGAATCCCTGGTCGGTTTTTGCCGAGGAAGAAAGACGTCAGGTCGTCATTTTGTTCAATGCGCGTCGGTATTCCGCTGTTATTCAAATTCTTGATTTGTGCAAGCGGGAGTTGCCAACGCAGATCAGCACATTCTTTCAGTTTGTGCGGCCTTTGGCGAACGGTTTTCTTTTGTGGGAACAATTCCGCCATAAAGAAGCGCTCGATTGTCTAAAAAAAGGCGCGGTGCAATTATCCGATTATTTAAAGCACTATACCAATGAAAACTATCAACGCCTGAGTGATGAATTAAAAGTACATATTGATTTTCTTTCCGAAATTATGGCGAAGACAAATGGTATGCAGATTTTTGATCACATCTTGGTGAAAGAGTTGATCAACAATGCGCGTAGGCGAATTGCCGATAAAAGGTATGATGACGCGTCCGCCCGGATTTATCGCGCGCTGGAACTCTATGGACAGATCTGCTTCGAGAAAAAAATTGGATGCGCAAACGACAAAGTCAAGCCGGGAAAGATTCCACAGGAGCTGCGTGAAGAATTTATACGCAAATATCGTGACCCGCGTACCGACGTGATGAAACTGCCTTTGCAAGCAACCTATGAAGTTCTCCGTGCTGCGGGAGATGAAGCAGGAAAGCGCTTTTATGAGTACGAAGCAAAGATTAAAAATATTCAGGGCAGCCGCAATAAATCTATTTTGGCGCACGGCATACAGCCTGTCAATGAGCGCACGGTGGACGACACATTGGAAACCGTGACTGGCTTTTGCCAAATGACGGATTATTTTGATTTTCCTAAATTATAGGAAACAAGCGTTCTTTGACAACATAATATTGTAACGGAAAAACTCCACGCATGGCAACGTTGCCGCTTTTGACTTTGCATTCAGGTTTGTCTTATGCTCCTTCCTGCCGTAGGGAACGGTCTTGCCACCCGCAGGCGTGGTCGTGACCGTTCCCTGATGAAAGCGGAAAGGAGAAACAACATGGTCGTTTATGTCAACACGCAGGGCGCGCGGATTGTGAAGGAAGGACGGCACTTACTGGTCAAGAAGGGTGAGGCCACCTATCACACCTTATTTACCTACAAGCTCAAACAGATTGTATTATTCGGCAATGTGGAAATCACGCACAGCGCGCTGGCGCAAATTCTGCGGCACGAAATCGACACAGTCTTTCTGACGCAGAACGGGCGGTATCTGGGGCGAATGGCCTCACCTGAATCGCGCAATGTTTTTCTTCATAAAAAGCAATACGCGCTGCTGGATGATGCGGCGTTTGTTGTCAGGATGGCGCGCTCGGTTGTCGCCGGAAAGCTGGCAAACATGGCGACGCTGCTCATGCGGATTCGCCGCAGCCGCGATGCGGACATTGCTGGTCGCAAGGCGCGGGAGATTCAGGATTTGCTGCCACTTTTGGAAAAGGCGGATAACGTGGACAGTATTCGCGGTTATGAAGGACGCGCCGGGGCGTTGTATTTTGAGGCTTTCCCTGCCGGTTTTATTGAAAAGCAGAGTTTTACGCGGCGTGTGCGCCGCCCGCCGACCGATCCGGTCAACTCCATTTTATCGCTGCTCTACACTTTCCTGATGAATCGCGTTTACGCGGCGGTGCGCGTGGCGGGTTTGGATCCCTATCCCGGCTTTCTACATTCCATGGACTATGGCCGTTATTCCTTGGTGCTGGATTTGATGGAAGAGTTTCGGACAATCATCGCGGATACGCTGACCTTGTCGCTGTTCAATTTAAAGATTTTGCAGAAAGATGATTTTTATGAAGAGTGGCCGCAGGAAATGGCAATTGCATCGGGCAACGACATCCCGCGTAGCGCGATAGCGGACGTCAGCAAAGACCCCATCGGCTGGATTTCCGGCAACGAGATGGACTCCGTCGCTTTCGATATTCCTGAACAAAGAATGGACGTTGATGCCGCCGCAGCAAGGCCTGCGGGCAAATATCCCGTCAAGCTTCAGAGGGAAGCGTTTAAACGCGTGATTGAGGCTTTTGAAAAGAAACTGACCACAGAATTTTATTACCCGCCCGCCGAAAGAACGCTGACCTATACGGATGCCTTGATTTACCAGGCCGGACATTACCGGAAAGTCATCGAAGGCGAAGCGAAAATTTATCAGCCGGTGCTGTTGAAATAACCTTGTCATACCGGTGAAGACCGGTATCCAGTTCTCTTCCCTCCCTTAATGGGACACGTGCCTTTCAGGGTAGGGACTGAGGGAGGGTGAAAAAATGATCACACTCATCACTTACGACATTACAGACCCCAAACGCCTTAATAATCTGCGCGGATTTTTAAAAGAATTCGGCTTGCGCACGCAAAAGTCAGTTTTTGAGTGCGACATTGACGACGAGGCGCTTAAGCGCATACGTGCCTATTGCCGGGATCAGCTGGATATTGCGAAAGACTCCGTCCGGATTAATAAAATTTGCAACCGTTGCGTGGGCAAGGTCGTTATCTCTGGTACGGGCCTGAAAGTGACGCAACTGGAATACATGATCGTATAATCCTTTTGCGTCACCCTCCTTTGCCAAAGGAGGGATGGGGAGGATTTTTATTCAATGATGAGTCATTGGTTCTGGTTGGAGGAAGTCCATGAACATGATTGCCGCTTATGACATAACCGATGAGAAGCGTCTGACGCGCGTTGCCAAAGTCATGCTGGACTATGGCGTCCGTGTGCAGAAATCTATTTTTGAAATAACTGTCACAAACACCGTTTTTCAGGAACTGAAAAGGCGCGTGGAAGCAATCATCGTCACGGAAGAAGACGGCGTGAAATACTTTCCGCTTTGTGAGCAGTGTGCCGGAACAGTCGAGATTATCGGCCAGGGGCAATTTACCGATCCGGACAGTGAGTATTATGTTTACTGAAGCGGGAAAGACTGCAGACGGGGGGCAAAGGTGAACCTGTTGGCAAAAAGCAAGTAAATCAGTAAGTGCCTGATCTCATTCTCTTGATTTTGAGAGCGTCGCAGAGGTTCGCGGCGGCGGAAAAAAGCTTTTAATTATGAATAATTATGTTGTATCATCAACTCATTAAAGGGGGTGATTGTAAAGATGCTGGATTTTGCAACAAGAGGTACACGGAAAGCAGGGGGGAAAGATACGATTTTAAATAGGAAAGGAGAACCGCCGAAGC
>JANYAF010000271.1 GCA_025355175.1 Deltaproteobacteria bacterium
GCCGCCAGGGTTTCCTGCATCGGCGCCGCCAGCGGAATCTTGCGGTACCCGCGCATGGAGAGCCGATCACCGGAGGTGTCGATATAAACCATCGCCTGATCATTGCGCCAGTAAACGTGAATAACGGCCTTGTCTTTTTCCGGGCCGGAATCCGGCCGGATGCCGCTCTTGTCCCGGATTCTATCGACGATGGCGTCTTTGGCCTTGAGGTTGGCGTAGCGGGAATCGGTTACCAGTGGATTGTCAACAATGGACGTGACGCAAACATAAGCCTTAGGCCCGGAGTCGGAGAGGAGCGTTTCCCAGGGGATGGCGTTGATCTGTTCATAAAGAGCGCCGGGAGAGATGACCTTGAATATTTGCAGTTGATACAAGACGCGCTGGGCTGTGCGCAAATGAAGATTGAGCAGCATGGTATCGGTGAGCGTTCCTTCGGTTTGAATGGCGGTGTCAATTTCATGCAGGACCGGAAACCCCAATGCCTCGATTTCCGCCTTCAAATAAGGCGCAACACCCTTCGGGCAGGTCACCAGTATTCTGTTTTTCTTTTTCCAGATGGACATGGACGGTTTCTAACACACCATCCGGAACTTCGCAATCAGAAGAAAATCCCTCCTTTTTTAACCACCTAATGACCTGAAGGTCACACGAGGTGGCCCGAGGAGGGTCAGGGAGGATTTATTTCGATGTTTTCAGGCGTCTTTTGGCGTGGGTTGATGGACAAGATTGTTCAGCTTTTGATTTTCTTTATATCGCCGGTAATGACCAGATTGTCGCGATGAATCACTTCATCATAATCTTTGTGACCCAGAACGGAAAAAATCTGAGGTGTTTTCAAACCCAGAATTTTGCGGATGTCGCCGGCGCTGTAATTGACAAGCCCCTTGGCCAGCAGATTACCTTCGCTGTCCATGCAGTGAACGGGATCGCCTGTGTCAAACTCTCCTTCCACGGCGGTAATGCCGGAGGGCAAGAGGCTTTTGCCTTTGTCCAGCAGAGCCTTTTTTGCGCCGTCATCGATGATCAATCGGCCTTGCGGACGCAAGGTATTGGCGATCCAGTATTTTTTGCTGTTGAGCCGGGACGTTTGTGGCAAAAACAGTGTGCCGACTTCCTTTCCGGCCATGATATCCGAAAGGATTTTCTTTTTTTTGCCCGGCGCGATGATGCAGGGGATGCCGATGGACGTGACTTTTCTGGCCGCGATAATTTTGCTTTTCATGCCGCCCGTGCCGACAGAAGACGTCTCGGAAGTGGCCATGCCTTCGATCTCATCAGTGATTTCGCAGACCAGTGGAATGAGCTTTGCTTTTTTGGATTCTGAAGGATTGCAATCATAAAGGCCGTCGGTCGCCGTCAGGTTGATAAATAAATCCGCCTCGACGACATTGGCGATCATCGCGGCCAGATTGTCGTTATCACCGAATTTGATTTCATCCACGGCAACGGAGTCATTTTCATTGATGATCGGCGTCACATGCCATTCCATCAGCGTGGAAAGCGTGTTGCGGATGTTCAGGTATCTGGGTCGATCGGTCAGGTCCGCGAGTGTCAGCAGAATTTGGGCGACGAAGAGGTTGTTCTTTTCAAACGCCTTGGAATAGACGCTCATGAGCCTTCCCTGGCCGACGGCCGCCGCCGCCTGTTTTTCGGGAATACTCTTGAGTTTGCCCGTGATGTTCAGACGCTGTTTGCCCGACGCAATGGCTCCAGAGGTGACCAGGACGATGGAGAAGCCTCTGCGCGTCAGGTCGCACATTTCCTGAATCAGGGCATCGATGATTTTCAGATCCAGCCCTTCAGAGCCGGTAAGCACCGCGGAACCGATTTTAATGAGTATCTTTTTGGTATGCGCCAGTGTTTCAAGACGAATGCTATTCATGATCATCGGGGATGTCCGTTTTGTTTAACAGGGTAACCATTAATTTTATAATTTCCTGTGTTCCAACGCCTGTCACAGCAGAAAACGAATGCAATATTATCCCCTTTTTTTTGAATCGCGCAACTTCTTTTTTAACCCGATCTCTTACATCAGGAAGATCAATCTTGTTGATGGCCACGATTTGCGGCTTCTCCAGAAGCTCTGGATTGAAGTGTCCGAGTTCATCATTAATGGCTTTGAAGTTTTTCCACGCGTCCACATCCGGTTCCATGGAAATATCAATGATGTGAAAGAGCAAAGAAGTTCTTTCCACGTGTCTGAGAAACTGAATGCCCATGCCCAGGCCTTCATGCGCCCCGGTAATCAGACCGGGAATGTCAGCCACGACGAAGCTTCGGCTGTCTGCGTATTTGACCACGCCCAGATGCGGCGTGAGCGTTGTGAAAGGATAATCGGCAATTTTAGGACGGGCCGCAGAGACCCGCGAGATAAACGTGGACTTTCCCGCGTTGGGAAAACCGATGAGCCCCACATCCGCCAGCAGCTTGAGCTCCATCTTAAGCCAGCGTTCCTCGCCTTCGATTCCTTCCTGTGCGAAGCGTGGCGTCTGGTGCGTTGAACTTGTGAAATGGGCGTTGCCCTTGCCACCGATGCCGCCTTTGGCCACGATAAAGGTTTGGCCCATTTCGGATAGATCAGCCAGAATCTCGCCGGTTTCAAAATCTTTCACAATGGTTCCGGGCGGAACAGTCACGATCAGGTCCTCGGCGCTATGGCCGGTGCGGTTGTTCCCGGAGCCGTGTCTGCCATTTTTGGCGATCTGATGCTGCTGGTATTTTAAATCCAGCAGGGTGTGATGGCTTCGATCCGCGCGGAAAATCACATCGCCGCCCTTGCCGCCGTCACCGCCGTCGGGGCCGCCTTTGGGAACAAACTTTTCCCGCCGGAAACTCACACAGCCCGGGCCGCCGTGCCCAGCCTTCACAAATATTTTTGCTTCGTCAACAAATTTCATATGGAGAATACCTTTTTCTTTAACTATATGACAGATCGCACAAATTTTCTATCCAAAGTATAACGCGACGGCAGCGAGCAGGCCCCGCAGGCGTATCTTAATGATACGCTGAGGAGGGCAACGGAGCTGACAACAAAGTTATACGAAGGAGAGGAAATTTATGTAAAAAATAAAAAGGCGCTTGATATAAGCGCCTTTAAAATCTCCAGTATGCAGCCCGCTTTTTCTATGCGGCGTAAACGCTGACCTTTTTCCGTGTTTTATCCAGTCTTTCATATTTCACGACGCCATTGATGAGCGCGAAAAGCGTAAAATCTTTGCCCAAGCCGACGTTGTTGCCCGGATGAATTTTTGTTCCTACCTGCCGCACGATAATGGACCCCGCGTGAATCTGTTCACCGCCATATACTTTGACGCCGCGTCTTTGCGCATTGGAGTCTCTACCGTTGCGGGAGCTTCCCTGACCTTTTTTATGTGCCATGATGTCCTCCGCCTATATCGAAATCTTCTTTATTTTCATGCTGGTTAATTGCTGGCGATGCCCGGTTTTCTTGCGATAGCCCTTGCGGCGTTTCATTTTGCCGATAATCAGCTTCGGGCCTTTTGTTTGGTCGACGACCTCGCCTACCACTTTGGCGCCTGCCACAAAAGGCTTGCCGATCTTGGCTGTGCTGTCATCCGACACCATCAGAACTTCGTGAAAAACAATCTCGGTTCCTTTGTCACCAGCCAGTTTTTCCACAAACAAGACATCACCCTCGCTGACCTTGTGTTGTTTTGCTCCTGTTTTTATGATTGCGTACATATACTTATCCTTAGTTAACGTTAAGATTGAAGCTTATAGACAAATTACGCCTGTTTGTCAATAAAATTTAGCTGCCTCATGAACATTTTCCGAAGATATGCTGAAATGATGTTAATGTACTTATATCATTATGATTATTGCGTTCCAGGACGGAAGAAGTGAAAACGTTATGGAAAAACATCAATCCAGCCTGGGAAGCCTGTCACAAGAAAGATGCGGTATTTATCGGACTGATCAAGGCAGGCAAGGGGCAATAAATCCGCTTGCATAAAATAGAATCCAAAATGTAGTATGGGCCGGTAAGTCATCTTGGAGATTACACAAGCAGAGGGGAATGGGTGAAAAAAAAATTCATATATCTGATCATCTTAATCAATATTTTATTTCTGTCCGCGCCTTCCGGCTTTGCCAGCGAGCCACAACGGCGGTTGGTCGAAGAATTGCTGATCGCGGAAGGACTTGATCCACCCCAAGCGCACAGAATTATGCAGGATCCCCGCGTATCCGTCCGTCCGGATATCGTTATAAAAAATCTTTTCTTTTCCAGTCCGAAAGGAACAGTCGGGAAACCCGATGTCATGGCGGTTGATCCGCGGCAGATTAAAAAGGGAAGAACTTTCATGAAAGAGAATGCCGATGTTTTATCCACAGTCGAAAATATTTTTGGGGCATCGCCCCGGATCATCACGGCCATTCTAATTATCGAGTCCAGGCTGGGATCCTATCCGATGCCCTATAACGTGGTTAACGCTTACGCCAATCTGGCCTTTTTGCTGGATCCGGGCTATCTGAAAGAAGTGCAGGATCGTTACGCGGTTGCTTATCCGCAACTGCTTGACGACGCCACCATTGCCCGATCTAAACGAAAAGCGAAGTGGGCGGTAGGCGAGTTATGTTATCTTGTTCATATCGCCAATCACCTGGACATCGATCCCTTGAGTATTTCCGGGTCATTTGCCGGGGCACTGGGACCGGCGCAATTTATACCTTCTTCTTTCTGGATTTTTGGTATCGACGGCGACCGGGACGGTATGGCCGATCCCTTTAATATGACGGACGCGAACCTCAGCATGGGACATTATCTCAAGAAACACGGCTGGCGGGAGGACGCTCCCCTTGCGCAAAAGCGCAAGGCGCTCTGGTTTTACAACCGCAGTGACATCTACGTGAATACGGTCATGATGATCTATGAACAATTGGGGCGGTAAGAAAACGTCCCAGAGACATGTGTTCTTTCCCCTTACCACGGATCAACAAAAGAATGATTGGCATCCCCGGGTTTGCGGGCGGGAGCGGATTTCAACCCCTGTATGATCCATTTGCGGGTATCCGCCGGATCAATGACCGCGTCGATTTCGAGGTAAGCGGCCATGTTAATGGCTTTTCCTCGTTCATACAACTGAGCGACTAGAAACTCGTAGAGTTCTTCGCGTTTTTGAGGATCTTCAATGGCGGCCAACTCTTTTTTGAAACCGGCCTTCACTGCGCCTTCCAGCCCCATGCCGCCGAATTCTCCGGTGGGCCAGGCCGCTGTAAAAAATGATTCATGGAATCCCCCTTTGGCCATGGCCATAGCGCCAAGACCGTATCCCCTGCGCAACACAATGGTGAAATAGGGTACGGTGATGTGGGAGCCGATGACAAACATCCGGCAAACATGGCGAACCTGCGCGCGCTTTTCAATCTCCGGTCCGACCATGAAGCCCGGTGTGTCGCAAAGCGAGATGATCGGCAACCCGTGCGCGTTGCACAGCATCATCAGCCGCGCGACTTTGTCAGCGCCTTCCGCCTCGATGGCGCCGGCCATGTGCATGCAGTTATTGGCGATAATCCCGAACGGACGGCCTTCGATTCGAAGTAATCCCGTGACCATGCTGAGGCCGAACTTGGGCTTGAGTTCCAGAAACGAATCCGTATCGGCCATGGCTTTGACGACGCTGCGGACGTTGTAAGCGCGCTTGCGGCTTTCTGGGACCAGTGTGCGCAATCGGAGAGGGTCGCCGGCTTCCCATGACGATGTTGCGCCCTGGAAATAGGAAAGATATTTTTTAGCCGTGGCGACCGCTTCCACATCGTCTTCCACTTCAATATCAACCACGCCGTTTTGCGTCTGCACATCCATCGGGCCGACTTCCTCCGGTTTGAAAACACCCAGGCCTCCGCCTTCAATCATGACCGGGCCGCCCATGCCGATGTTGGAGTTCTTTGTGGCAATGATCACATCACAGCAGCCCAGGAGTGCCGCATTCCCGGCAAAGCAGAGCCCCGATACAATGCCGATCACCGGTACATGACCGCTCAGTCTCGCGAATCCGCCGAAAGTTGAGAGGTCCAGCCCCGCTACCACAACGCCTTGCGCGTCAACGTCACCGGGCCTTCCGCCGCCGCCTTCCGCGAAGAAAACAAGCGGCAGATGCTGTTCATGCGCCAAATACAGCATGCGATCCATCTTTTTATGATTGAAAAACCCCTGAGTGCCAGCTAGCACAGTGTAGTCGTAAGCCATGACCATGCAGCGCGCCTTGTCTTCATGAAAAAGCGAGCCGTTGACGGATCCGATGCCCGCGATCAGGCCGTCGGTCGGGGTTTTGCTGATGAGGTCGTCCAGCGAACGGCGTTCGCGCTGTGCGGCAATGGCCAGAGCGCCGTATTCGATAAAACTACCGGTATCGTACAGGTCTTCGACGTTGGTTCGGGCCGTGCGTTGATTCTTCTCCTGTCTTTTCGCCACCACAGCGGGGCGATTCTCATCAAGGCCAAAAGCATGTCGCCGGATTACCTCGGCAAGGTCAGGACGTATGGGTTTGTTTTCGCTTTGTTGTGTCTCAGTAGGTTTTGTTGCCACCTTGTCTTTTTTCTGATCTGTTTTCATATTATGGATGCTCCCGTGTTTATTGTATACTCATTATAGCATTGGTCTACCCGCCTTCTTGTTTGCCGGGCCGGACGGTTTCGATGTTTCCGATATTATAATTATTTATTTTTTGACTAGTCCATATTTTTCAAAAACATAGTCATTATCTTCGCCGATATTCGCAGAAATCCATTTCACCCTGAGGGGCGTTTTGGTCATCTTGCCGGTTGTCGGTAATGTCACAAGTCCAAATAAGGGATGGGCGATTCTCGGGAAAGTTCCGCGTGTCTGCCAGTGTTCTTCCTGAAGGACTTCATTAGGCGTCATCATTTTCGTCGTGACGGGAAGTCCACCGCCCCGCCATTTGGAGCCGGCTGCTTTGACGCTATAAGATGCAAATTTTTCGTTAATCTGTTTGTAGGTGAATTGACCGACGGCTTTCTCCACCACGCTGTTGAGTTCTTTGACCTTTTCGATATCATCCGTGATTCGGTCGAGGAGCGTTTTCCATTCTTCTTCGATTTTCCATTGGCCCAGAAGTTTCAGGGCCGCACGAAAATCCTGATCGCGGAAGCAGGCAATGGCTACATAACCGTCCTGGCACTTGAAGAATCCATAAGGGCACAGGCCGTAATCAAGCGTTCCGTAGCGAAGCCTCGGTTTCTTCCACACATAGCCGATAGTCGGTGGAAAGCCGACACAGGACGCGTAGGCGTCGGCCGTAGCGATATCGATCATCTGTCCTTCGCCTGTCCGGCGTTTGAAGAAAGAAGCGACCAGTCCGCCACAGGCCGCTCCAACCGCGGAGGTGTATCCGGCGGCATAAAACCCGGCGCGGGTCGGCCAATTATAAGGTTCCGGCGCATCCGGAAGGTCGCCGATCAGCGCGGCAAGACCGGACTCCGCCTGCGAGGTCAGGTCTGTCCAGGGCATCTCGGCCATTTCTCTGCCTTTGGCCGTGTAATGCCCGTAAGGCGAAATGGCGATATAGATGAGACCGGGATTAAGTTCCCGCAATTGCCGGTAGCCGATTCCCCAGGCATCCATCTGGCCTGCGGCATAGGTTTCAATGAGGATATCAGCCCGTTTAACGAGGCGTTTGAGATTTTCCTGGCCTTCGGGGCTTTCCAAATCCAGGGTGATCTGGCGTTTGTTACGGCTTTCCATCAGGTAAGGAATGCCGACGCCCTTCACATTGGCCCCGTAAGGGCTCATGATGCGCGACGGATCTCCTTCCGGAGGCTCTACATTAATAACCTCGGCGCCGGCTTCGGCCAGAAAACTCGCGGTGGCGTTTCCGGAAAAATTGGCGTAACTCAGATCGAGGACCATCATGTCATCCAGGGCTTCCGGCTTTCCCTCGGCGGTGGTCAATTGCGTTAGAATATTTTTCCAATCGGACAGTTTGGACGCGCCTTTTTTCTGCAGGTATCTTGAATAAACTCGCTCTTTAATGGTCCTCACCTCCTTCATAATTAAACATTCTATCCTTGGACAGGTCGTGGTAGATCGGCGGTCTCTGGCCGACCCGGTAATCCCAGGTGCCCACGACTCGTTCTTTTTCCAGATCCTTAATCTGATCCTCCGTCAATCCCAGAATTTTCTTGAAGACGTAGCGGTTATGATAGCCGAGCGGTCGGGTCAGCCATTTGATTCTGCCCGGTGTCTTGCTGAGCATGGCGATCGGTCCTTCAACGAGCAGCTTTTTATACATGTCATCTTCAAACAGAATAGCGCTGCCCCTTTCCCGGCGCCATTCATCCTGGCTGATCTGCACGTCGTCCATGACTTCGGCTGCGGCAAACCGGTGCTTCTTGGCCAATCCGGATAATTCCTGCACGTCTTTGGTGATGACCCATTCCTCAAGGACTTTATTCAAGGCCAGTGCATTTTCCCGTTTGAGCCGGCTTGCGGTTTTTTTATAGATATCGTTCTCGGCAAGGTCATCGCGGCCGAGTGCTTTGCAAAACGATTGAAATTGCTTGTCCGTGGCAATGGCGACGGCCACAAATTTTCCGTCACGCGTTTTAAATATTCCCGATGGAGACATGGTCGGGTCCATGTTGCCGGTGCGCCCCAGACTTTCACCGGTAGCGTCGTGGTAAGTGAAATGACTGAGTGTCCGCATTAGGATTTCCGCCTGACAGCCGTCGATATACTGACCTTCTCCCGAGCGCTCCCGATAATTGAGGGCAATGAAGATGAGCATGGCCGCGTAATAAGCCGGGAAAAAATCACCGAAAAAATCGGGGACCTTAAAATATTTATCGGTGTCCGGATGACCGGTGACCGACAGGACGCCGCTTGCGCCCTGAGCCAAAAGATCCCATCCCGGAGCGTACCTGCGCGGACCGAATTGTCCATACGTGCTGAGGCTTGCGTAAATGACTTTCGGATTAATTTTACTGACCTGAGAATAGCCGATGCCCCAGGCCTCTACGGTACCGGAGGTGAAATTTTCGATGATGATGTCGGCTTTTGCGGCCAATTGCAGAATCAGATCCTTGCCTTTTGATTTTTTAACATCAATGCCGACGAAGTATTTACCCGGATTGATGAAATGCCAGAGGGGGTTGGAATGCTTCCAGTACTTGCCCCAGTAAGTTCCGCCCCGCCAGTAGTCTCCCTGGTTGGGAACTTCCACCTTAATGACTTCGGCGCCATACTGCGCCAGGGTCTTTGCCGCCGTCGGCCCGAAAATCATATGGGACAGATCAAGCACCCGAATGCCTTTGAGCGCTTCCGCCTTTTTGTCGATGTCTTCTCGGGCAAAAAGCTTGTCTGTAAAATTAAAATAATCTTCAGTCATCGTTACATTCCTATATAAGCTTTCTTGACCAGTTCGCTGTTCAGCAGAAATTGACTTGTTCCTGTGAGAACGATGTGACCGTCCTGCAACACATAGCCTCGGGTTGCAATTTCTAGGGCATAAAGCGCATTTTGTTCCGACAGAAGCACGGTAATTCCATCAGCGGGGAAGGTTTTGATGACATCGTAAATCTTTGACATGATGAGCGGGCTTAGCCCCAAGGAAGGCTCATCGATCATCAGAAGTTTCGGTTGGGACATCAATCCGCGGGCAATAACCAGCATCTGCTGCTCGCCTCCGCTCATCAGACTGGCCCGTTGGCTGGCGCGCTCTTTCAGGATGGGGAAGAGGTTACAGACCTTCTCCATCATTTCCTTCCTTTTCTTCCAGGCCTTTTTCGTGCTGGCTCCCATCAGCAAATTTTCCTTCACGGTCAGATAAGGGAAAATTTTCCTTCCTTCGGGAATCTGGGATATCCCTTTATTGACAATGTTATCGGAGGACTCCTTTTGGATGTTTTCACCCAAAAACGAGATGGTTCCTGTTTTGGCGGGCAGCACACCGGAAACGTTGTTGATCAATGTTGTTTTCCCCGCGCCGTTCGCGCCCAGAAGGGCGACAATCTCTCCTTGCTTGATTTGTAGATTGACGTCGTGAAGGACAGGAATCACGCCATAGGCGGCGTTCAGTTTGTTAATGCTGAGCATGGCGGCCTCCCAGATAGGCTTCAATGATTTTGGGGTCCGAGGTCACTTCCCGAGGCGGACCTTCTGCGATCTTTTTGCCATATTGAAGAACGACAACCCGTTGGGTCGCATTCATGATGATTTTCATGACGTGTTCGATCCACAAAATGGTAAAGGCAAACTGTTCCTGAGCACTCCAGATCATATCCAGCGCCCGTGACGCCTCCGTCGGATTGAGGCCGGCCATGACTTCATCCAGAAGCAGTAGCTTCGGTGTGGTGGCCAGCGCCCGGGCCAGTTCCAGCATGCGCAATTCATAGAGATTCAAATCACGCGCCAGGGTGTCCCGCTTGGAGAAGAGCCCCACGAATTCCAGATAGTAGGAAGCCTCTAGGGCCGCATCGGGAACGCTCATATTGGGACGATGCTTTCCGTTTAAGACGCCGACCATCACCCCGGCCAGGGCCGTCATGGATTCGAAAGGCTGCGGGATCTGATACGTCCGGGAGATGCCGAGCCAGCAGATTTTATGGCTGGGAAGCCCTGTGATATCCGTTCCGTCAAAGCGGATCGTCCCTCGATCGGGTTTGTAAATGCCGCAGATCAGGTTTAACATCGTCGTTTTTCCGGCGCCGTTTGGCCCGATTAAACCGACCACTTCACCCTCGGCAACGGCAAAGCTGACGTTGCTCACCGCGGCAAGCCCTCCAAAATTTTTCGATACAGTCGTTATCTCCAGCACAGTGCTATTCTCTCCTTACATGCAGTTTTGGAAAATAATCCCGGGGGCGTTTTTTCTTATAGAGGCCCCACAGTCCTTCTCCACGGGGAAGAAAAACTATCAGTGCAATCAGAATCAGAGGGAACACGAAGTAGTTCACGGGACCGAGCCCCCGCAGAGAATCTTCGAGAATGGAGATCAGATAAGCCCCGGGGATCGCGCCATAGAGAAAAGCTCTTCCCCCGACGATGACGATGATCAGGATCTTCGTCATGAAATCCAGAGGAAGATAGGTTACGCCGGCGAAAGTGCGGAAGGTGTGGACGATGAACCAGCCGGCGATTCCGGTCAGGATGGACGGCGCTACGTAAAAGAAGATTTTATAAGCATTTACTCTCACGCCCATCATGCGGGCCACGTTTTCATTTTCGTTGACCGCCGCCATACTGATGCCTATCCGCGAGCGTACCGTCCGGTCACAGAAGAGGAGATACGTAAGCATCAGAAACAGAGAAAGATAGTAATAAGCAATGTAATTCCAGGAAACCTTTTCAAATGTCAAAAGCGGACTCATGCCTACGAGGCCCACTTCCCCGCGGAACAGGTCTCCCCAGATGTAGGTGACATCCAGGAAGGTCAGCGGCAGAATCAGGGTGATAAGCGAAAAATAAAGTCCCTTGGCAATCAGGGTTGTCGGGCTCAAAAGTAACGCGACAACGGTGCAGACGGTAATAGTTGCCGCAAGCGTCATGGTGGGACTCCAGCCGAAATGGAGATTCAGCAGGGCGGCTGTGTAGCCACCGATCCCCAGGTAAAGCTGCGGACCGAAATTGACCCGACCGGTTCCCAGCATCTGAAGCGCCAGGGGAATAGCAATAGCCGCGTAAAGATTGGCCGTGGTGAACATGGTCAGGATATGCGGATAGGAACGGACGAATAGGGGCAGCATCAGCAGAATACTGATGCCGATGATCGGATTTCTCCAGTAACGCGGTTCAATCACCCATTCCGTTTTCTTGTCCCGCCAGCGGGCGACAATGCGATCGCGGCGTAATTCAAAGTTTACCATAAGGTCTCTCCTGCAAAAATACCCCCGCGACGATATATCATCACCACCAGCGTGACAATTAAGGCGGCAAGCCCCATGAAGCGGGACACAAAGATGAAGCTGACCGAGGCATGGATGAATCCGATCAGGTAAGAAGCTACAATACTTCCCTTGAGATTGCCTAAACCCCCGAGAATGGAGATCAGCATCGCGGTCATCAGGAGGGACGCGCCCATGAACGGATCAACTCCCCAGAAAGGCGCGATCATAATCATGCATATGGTCGGGGGGATCACCGAGAGGATCATGGCCAGATAGTACATCCGGTTGACATTCGCCCCCATGAGCAGGGCTGCCGGCAGGTTCTGACTGATGGCCCGGATGATCAGGCCGACTCTTGTTTTCATGAACCACAGTACATAGATTGCCGTCACCAGGATTCCCGCCAGCGCGGCAAGAATCATCTGGTAGGCAATGGTGACGCCGCCGATGGAGAGGACGTCGTCAATGATTGTCGAGGGAATGCTGACGCCGGCCGTGACAGGATATAAATAGTTGGCCAGATGGGCGACGGCAAGAAAAATGAGAATCGAGACGGTCAGGAGAACTTCCTCCTCTTCCAGGTAGCGTTGAAAAACGCCTTTGTAAAAAATGATAAGAGCGAAAGCGCATTGGACCAGAAACATGAGCAGAAGGCTGGGAACAAGTCCCAGGTGCGCGTCCTCCATAAAGAACCAGGTGACATAAGCGGCCAGAATAAATACCACACCGTATCCCAGATGAAAGATACGGAGCACCCCGCAGATGAGCGAGAAGCCAAGGGATATCAGGAGGTAGATGGAACCCCAAATGACTGTGTAGATAATAATCTGCAGAAGGATATTACTCATAGGGTCCGCGCCCCCTTTTTTTGTCCGAAATTGCCCGGGATAGGGCAAGCGATTTTGAAAAACAATGCGACATGGGATCACCCTGACAGAAAAACAATGAAAAGCTTTTGTATCGGGGAATCCGCGCGAGCTTTTGCCCACAGCGGATTCCCCGTAAGGTTTACTTTCGCAAATCCTTCGGTGCCTTGTAATCAGTCATTTTATACTTCAGGGGATAGATGACTTTCATTTCACCATCCTGCCACTGGACGATAGGTGTTACGTACTTGGGCGGGGGAAGGTTGTAATGGTATTTCGCGTTCCAGCCGATGGTGCCCAGAACAGCCACTTCTTCAACCTGCTCCAATTGCTTAATCAGATTGTCAATGCTTCCTGTACCGCCGGCTTTTTCGATGGCTTTCTTGAAACCGTAAATGGTGTCGTAGGTTGTGTGGGAACCGAAGATAGGACCGACCTTATAATTTTTTACCAGATTATCCATGAAGGGAATCGTCTTGGGTGTGATGGCCACTCTGACCAGAGAAGATCCAACCATAACACCGTTTACCTTGCCTTCCGTCATTTTCCAGATCGGAGTCATACCGGCGAGCCCTCCCCAGATAAATACGGGGATATTTCGAGCACTTGATTGAGCCCACTGTTTGACAAAAGCCGGTTGATCAATGTAACCGACGGCACAGTCGATGAAGTCGGCTCCGGATTTGGCGATTTCTTCAAAGATGGGGTTGAACATCTTCTGATCGAGAGACGTGGTTGTCTCATAAACGACATTGACTCCCTTTTCCTTATAGATGGCCGCCAAGGACGGAGAAACGTTGGGAATGCCTTGGCGCAGGGGTTTGGTCCATTCCATGTCTTCATAAAGAATGGCCACTTTTTTGATTTTGATCTGGTTTTTGAAGCAATCGATGTTATCGGGCGCCAAAATCTTCAGATAGTTGGTCGAGATGGCATAATACGTCTGGAATCCGAACCGGTATTTTTTGTAGTTGTCGCGGACGCGATGCCAGATGTCGTCTCCGGAACCGATCGTGCTGAAGAAGATGTGCGGGTATTCGGGAAACAACTCCGCTCCGATCTCCATGCCGGCTACACCCATTTCCACTTTTTCCCCGATGAAGACAGCCAGCACCCGGTCGTTCATGACCAGTTTTTTGTAAATTTCAACGGCTTTGGGAATTTCTCCTTTGGTGTCTTCGACGATCAGTTTGACTTGTCGACCCTTAATGCCACCCGCTTGATTGATTTCATCAACAGCCATCGCCGCTGCAGCTTTGGCGCTCAGTGAAAAGGGAGCAGACATGTTCCCCATGAAGCCGATTTTGATTGGCCCGGTTGTGTCTGGGGCGGCAGCCCAGGCTCCTGTGGTGATTAGCAGAAAAACTAAAACCATTCCGGTAAACAGATGTATCTTTTTCATCATGCTTCCTCCCTTTATTTTAAGTATTTTTCTGATAAAAACGCCATTCCCGTAAAACTCTATAACGCGCATTATACAAAACAAAGCTACCGTGTCAATAAAAAATATTTTTTAGCAAAATCTTTATAATGATCTAACGGAAAAAATTTAGAATCGAATTCCTCAAGATGCACACACAAATTACGTCCATTCAATTTTTTTCTTATTATGATTGACAAAAGAAACCTCTTGCCAATATAGTGAGTTATCAATAGTACATATATCAGCTCTTGCATAGAAGGCATAGAAATGAAAGTCAAGGATAAGAATGACCACAAAACAGCAAAAGGCAATAAAAAAAAACTGGTATCTGAATCTCGGCAGCAGATTCTAGACGCGGCCCTTGGGCTGTTTGCGCAAAAGGGATATGCCGCGACAACCATACGGGAAATCGTGGATACGGTGGGAATAACCGCGCCTTCCCTTTATTATTATTTCGGCAGCAAGGAAGGTCTCTACATGGAACTCATGCAGACCTATTCTGCCAAGATCGATTCGGTGCTGGAGTCGCATTTGCACGCATCCGAAGGCGCGAAAAACCGTTTGAAAGACCTTGTCGACAAGATCTTTCTCTATGTCATTGAAGACAAGAATTTTTTTCGGTTGATGTTTACCATTTACTATGGCCCGTCTAATGGCGCACCCTATTGTGATTTCATTTTGTATCATGTGAAGATTCACGCAACGATTAAAAAGATTATTGAAGACGGCATCGCAGCCAAGGAATTTCAACCAGGCAATTCAGGAAACATGACCTGGATCATCCGGGGCGTGGTTCAATTGGCCACGGAAGAGCAAATCAAAGATGATCGGGAAAAAATTGACCGGCAGAGATTGCAGAAGATTCTCGATCTTATTGTGGATCGTTTTGAAAGACCGCCTTCAGCCGTCTGAAGAAAGTGCCGGGTGGGTCGCTTGTCTCGCATCGGAGGAAGCCGGAAGCATTACCGGACAGGCTGTCAGCATCGATGGCGGCGTGGTGATGGGGTAAAATTATTTATAGTGACCGGCAGACATATTAAGAATGATGGTCATGTCGCTATCCTCAATAATATTGAGCGCATTCTGAAGTAAAAAATCATTATTTCTTTTCATCAGGGCTGCTGAATGTTATTCTGATATTGACATGTTTTACTTTTTGAGTCAATGAAGCAATAATATACAGAAATGGGGATGGTCTAATCATTTCCCAGAGCCATAAAAAGAACAATAACAAAGAAAGAGGAGGGACTAAGAATGAAGTATCTGAAGGTGCTAGTTTGTTTGGTTGCTGCTGTTTTTGTCATGTCGTGGACGGGGATTAGTAAGGCGGAGGACATTGTTTTGGGTTATACTGGACCGCTCAGTGGCCCGGCAGAGAT
>JANYAF010000280.1 GCA_025355175.1 Deltaproteobacteria bacterium
ATGAACAGATCCACCATTGCCGGTATGCAACCAGACGAGAGGCCATCCAGGACATTACCGAGTATATCGAGATTTTCTATAACCGGCAGAGGAAACAGGCCAGGCTTCGGTTCCTGTCTCCCGCCACTTTTGAACGATGGTTCTATGAAAAACGACTGGCAGCATAAAATATTTTGTGTCCACTATTGACGACCGACCTCAGCTTTCATTAAAATGTTTCTCAAAATCAAATAGCTCCAAAACCTTGGTTAGCCCCAAAAGCCCGCCAAACGGGCTTATCTGTTCGCTACAGATCCCATACGCTGTCGAAGCATTGATTTTCCTGGCCCTCCCGGCATCAAGATTAATGTGTTTACTGGCGCGGCTTTTTTTGCTATCCTTCCTATGCTTTTTTACCATCTGGGTACCTCCTGTTGTTTTGGGTTTGTTTGCGCATCCCTTTATACAACAGGTTTCCCAGATGGTTTATTCATTTTTTTGACTATGGCGCGCAGGATTCAGGTAACAACTCTATGGTTTGACGGAAGAAGAAATAAAAATCGTCGAGCAGAATTGAATATTTCATGAACGGAGGGTATTATGCTGAAAAAAATGTTTCTAAGCATCGTCGTTTTATTCTGTTTCCTTTCCACCTCCATTGCCGCTGACCTGAGCCCGGTTAAACTTCCGCCGCCGGATATGAAGGGCGGGAAGCCGTTGATGCAGTGTTTGAAAGACCGCAAGACAGACCGGTCGTTCAGCACGAAGAAGCTGCCGGTTGACGTGCTTTCTAATCTGTTGTGGGCTGCCTCCGGTGTCAACCGGGCAGACAGTGGCAAACGCACGGCGCCGTCCGCCGTCAACTGGCAGGAAGTCGATGTCTATGTTGCCATGGAAGAAGGCCTTTATATTTATAACGCAAAAGCCCACATACTCGAACCTGTGCTGAAAAGTGATCTGCGCAAGAACACAACTCAACTGCTTCAGCCGTCGCGAAGCTCGGTTGCCGGTGCGCCGCTGCAATTGATCTATGTGGCTGACTATGAGAAGATGAGCTTTCTCGTAAACGATGAGGATAAAAAGCTCTATTCATCCGCGGATACCGGTTTCATTTCTCAGAACGTTTATCTATATTGCGCATCCGAGGGACTGGCTACAGGGGTTCGCGGTATGGTCAATAAGGAGGCTTTGTCCAAAGACATGAAGCTTCGCGACAAGCAGAAGATTATTCTGGTACAGGCGGTCGGCTATCCCGCGGATTGACAAGATGGGGGAAAATAATCATGGATAAAAATTCAGTGGTGTTGATTTCGGGATGTTCTTCAGGCATCGGGCTGGCGCTGGCCCGCGAGTTCGCGTCGCGCGGGTGCAAGGTGTTTGCCACGGCGCGAAAGTTATCGGTCATTGAAAACCTCAAAAAAGAAGGGATGGAGGTCGCCGCTCTTGATGTGACTGATCAAAAATCCATTGACGCGTGCGTGGCGGAGGTGATGGCCAAAGCCGAGAAGATTGATGTGCTGGTCAACAACGCCGGTTATGCGCTGATGGGACCGGTCATTGATTTGTCCATGGACGACTTGAGGCTTCAATTTGAAACCAATGTCATCGGGCTTATCGCTCTGACCAAAGCCTGTGCCCCGCATATGATCAAACAGTGTTCAGGAGTGATTGTTAATATTGCAAGCGTTTCAGGGGTTTGCGCCACACCTTTTGCCGGAGCTTATTGCGGGACTAAAGCTGCGGTCAATCTGCTTTCCGATTCCTTGCGGATGGAGCTTGCGCCTTTCGGTATTTCGGTTATCACCGTGCAGCCCGGTGCAATTAAATCCAGCTTCGGGGATGCCGCCGCGCAAAAAATCGGACAATATGATAAATCCGTTTATGCTCCTATTGCCGATTACATTAAAGCGAGGGCTGCCGCTTCACAGAAAAACCCGACGTCGGCGGAAGAATTTTCCAAAATGCTGGTCGAAAAACTTTTCCGGACGAAGATTCCCAAACTTATCCGTATCGGCAATGAATCTGTGCGCCTACCGCTTTTGACAAAGCTGCCGGTGGACATGCTTGACAATATGATGAGTAAAGTGTTTGGGTTGGATATACTGAAGAAGAAATAAACAAACAAGGAAAGGAGCCGGTTCCATGCAATTCACATTCGCTCATAACAATTTCAATGTATTGAATCTGGAAAAAAGTCAGGCCTTTTACAAGGAGGCACTGCAACTGACCGAAGTCCGCAGACGTGAAGCGCCGGATGGCAGTTTTATTCTGCTATTCTTAGGTGACGGCCAGACGCCCCATCAGTTGGAGCTGACCTGGATGAAAGATCGCAAAGAGCCCTATAATCTCGGTGATAATGAATTTCATCTGGCGTTTAAGGTGGACGACTTTGCCGCCGCACACGCTCTGCATGAAAAAATGGGCTGTGTTTGCTTTGAAAACAAAGCGATGGGGATTTATTTCATCAATGATCCGGATGATTATTGGATTGAGATTGTTCCGCAAAAGCGCTAGGCATATTTGATATCATGACGCAGTTCGGGTTAAAGGAACTCGAAGCGGCGGTCTGATAAAGAAAGGAGAAATCCAAATGAAGAAGTTACTATTTAAAATAGTGTTTCTGGCGTTAGTGGTTTTCTTGCCGGTTTCGGTTATAGCGCAAGTAAAGGTTCGTGTTAATATCCCTCTGCCTCCGCCGATTATTTTCCCGGCGCCGCCGCAAGTGATTGTGCTACCGGAAACTGATGTCTATGCGGTTCCCGACGTTGATGCTGACATATTCTTTTATAGCGGCTGGTGGTGGCGTCCCTGGGAAGGGCGTTGGTACCGTTCGCGTTACTATGACAAAGGTTGGGGGCACTATAATAGCGTACCCACTTTTTATGGAGGAATTCCCTCCGGTTGGAAAAACGACTACAGAGACCGCCGCTGGAAAGGACATGAGTGGGAGCAACGCCGTATCCCACACCACGAGGCTGAAAAGAACTGGCGGGGCTGGAAAGATAACAAGCATTGGGAAAAAGAAAATAATTGGGGCGTGAAGGGAGTAGAACGGCGACCGCCTGGTCAACAAAAGAAATTCAACCAGCGCAGCGATGATAGGCCGCCAAGAGAAATGGGACCCGATGGACCGGGAAGAGGACACCGGGATCGGGACAAATAAGATTAAAGGCAGATTCCGTTAACGATTTTATTTAATCCCGCTTAAGCGGGACGAGCGTTAATTCTCCGCAGCGAGCTCGCGATATAATGACGTTCATTTCATACCTCGACAGCTTGCTGCGAGATGGTTGATTCGGATAACATTCAGGTTTAGGTCGTCAAAAGTCAACAGTAGTATGGGTCTTTAGACCCGTTAAACACGCGAACCTAAAGGTTCGGACTACATTGGTTTGTTACCCTTTGAATGCAATTTGGTATAAACGCAAAATTGATAGCTTTCCAAGTTCTGAAATAAGCAGGTGCCAACGAACATTGACTTTGATTTGAATCTGGAATCAGAGATTCACCCGCACCGGCAGAATAACGGTTGTGATACCATTCCACTGTAACCGTCTTTGGATGGAGAAAGCCGTTTCGTTGTGGAGAATTCTCTGGAAAGGATGCTCCTGGCGGAAGACCAGCTGTCCTGTAAAAACCGACGATTTAGGAAACTCCTGGACAATGTTCCGGCAGAGATTGGTTGCCACCTCTACGACATCTGTTCCTACGTCCGTGCGATAATCGGCGGCATACCCATAGGAGCGGGCCACTTTAACGTATTTTACCAGTTGCTCTGCGGTTGACGATTTCAGGGCCTCAATTTCCGACGCACCCTTGAAAGCGCCGGAATCAATTTCCGCCACACAGACAAAGATAAAATTGCGGTAGAGTTTGGGGAATTCCCTAAAAACGGAAAGCCAGGAGTGCAGGCCAAACCCGTTATATCCGCTGACCAAAATAATGGCTGTCCGTTCATTTGTATTCAGGGGCTCTTCATTGGGAACGTGTCCTGACGGAATAGAAGACAGGATTTCTTCAAGTTGACGCACGCCTTGCCGCACTTTCCGGTAATGACGACGGATCAGATAACACAAACCAATCAGGGCTGACGTTATAACGAGGGTGATCCATCCCCCCTCGCCAAACTTCTCATAGACGGTTACAATCAGGATGGTCACACAGAGAATCAATCCAATGAGATGAATTCCGATATGCCTTGCCCAATGCTCGTCCTTATTTCGGTTTTGGAAAAAAAACTTCGCCATGCCGAATTGAGACAGGGAGAAAGTGAGAAAAACGTTGATCGAATACATGACGACGAGGGCCGATACGGAGCCATGCGTATAGAAAAGCACCGCCAGAGAAGCCGCGCCCATAAGGAGAACGCCGTTTTGCATGGTGAGGCGTTCCGACAGGGCTGAAAAACGCCGCGGAAGCCAGGAATCAACAGCCATATTGGCCATAACCCGCGGGCCATCGATGAAACCAGCCTGGGCTCCGACCATGAGCAGTGCTCCTTCTGAAAGAATTGTAATCAGAGCCAGAAAGCCGCCCAAATACCATCCGCTGAAAGTTCTGTCCGCGAGGATGGCATTGAGGGTTCTGCCTTCGACGGGTGCAATAGAGAATAGAGCATAGCAGAAAAGAAGGCCGGAGGCGGTGACGGCAAGCGATACAGCCAGATAGACCATGGTGCGTTTACCCGTTTGTACCCTTGGTTCTCTCATGACGTTCATGGCGTTGGAAACAGCCTCGATGCCTGTATAGGTTCCACCACCCATCGAGAACGCCCGCAAAAAAATAGCCAGGATTCCCACAAAACCAATAGTCGAGAGATCCGAATTTACGCTCCCGCGATATTTTTCAATAACCGGTCCGATTTCACCCAGATGGCTTCCCAAGCCATAGCCGATGAGTAGGATATGAGTGATTACAAAAACAATAAATATGGGTGCAAGAAATGTAATGGACTCCTTCACACCGCGCAGATTCAACATAACAAGCAGGACTATCAATCCTGCGACGAAAGGTATCTTATACGGTAAAAGGGCATGAGGGAGGTAGCTGAAAATGGCATCCCCGCAAGCGGCAAGAGAAATAGTAATGGTCAGGACGTAGTCCACAAGCAGGGCCGACCCGGCCACAACGCCTGCATCACTGCTGATGGTATGGGTGGCGACCATATATCCTCCGCCGCCATGAGGAAAATGTTCAATAATGCGGGAATAGGCGTAGGCAATAATGAAAACAGTAAACGCTGTGGCAATCGCAATAAAGATAGCCAGGTAGGTGTGAGGCCCCAGAGCCTTGAAGGCTTCTTCCGGTCCATAGGATGATGAGGACAAACCGTCAGCGCCCAGACCGATCCAGGCCAGAATCGGAATCAGTGAAATTTTGTGAAAAAGGGAAGGCTCGTTGATGTCCCGCGGCGCGCCAATAAAACGGCGTTTGATGCGTTCAAGAAACGATTGTTGTGGTTTGTTGTCGATGATTTTCATGTAATGGGATTTTCGACGTGAACGCCTTTGGAAATGGTGCCGCAAAGGAAACCATGTTTGGCATTCAGTTGCGTTCCTTTCTCGTCGTATATGCCGATGGCAAAATCCAGCGCGACGATCTGCAAGCTTACGGTCTTGTCATCCGCTATCGTCAACTGAATCGGTTTGCACAGGCTCGGCAATCCTTCTTCATTGCTGCCTTTGATGTCCAACTCGTATTTTCCCAGTTCGACATCGATCGTAATCGTTTTCAGGGGCAGTACGGTACCCCGATCCTGACCATTGAGTAAGATCGCATAATCGTCATTACGACTGAGATTTGAAAAAATGATGGTTGATGACATAATATCCTATTAGTATTAGTACGGTTTCCCCAACTTAAACTAAATTTGTCTTCTATCCAACACTCTCGGGATTTTTCCGCTCGGTCGGGGGATGCTGCCCGCCTCAACCAGTTTTACAGAAGTATTAATGCCCGTGATCGAGGTAATTCGTTTTTTAACCAGTTCTAAGAATGATCGCTGCTTTTGCAGTTCCAGTGTAAATATTTTATCTGTAATTTCAATGATGACTTCCATGTTATCCATCGCAGCCGTGCGGTCAACCACAATCTGATAGGGGGCTTCGCCCTGTACCGCGCCAAAAACAGCTTCCTCAATTTGCGACGGATAGACGTTGACCCCTCTGATGATCAACATATCATCGGAACGCCTGCTGATTCTTTTCATCCGCACCAGGGTCCTGCCGCAGGCACAAGGGGCATAATCCAGACTGGTGATGTCTCTTGTCCGGTAGCGAATCAAGGGGAATGCTTCCTTGGTCAACGTGGTAATCACCAGTTCACCTTCCGAGCCTGGCTGTAAAACCTTGCCGGTATCCGGATCAATGATTTCGGGGAGGAAGGCATCTTCATAAAAGTGCAGGCCGTTTTTGCAGGAACATTCGCCGGCAATGCCAGGACCGATGACTTCGGAAAGTCCGTAGTTGTCCGTTGCGCTAATCGCCAAACCCTGCTCGATCTGGGTGCGCATGGTCTCCGACCACGGTTCCCCGCCCAATAACCCTACTTTCAGAGAAAGTGATTTGGGATTGATACCCAACTGCTCCATGCGGAAGGCGAGCTCCAGGGCATAACTGGGCGTGCTGACCAGCACGGTGGATTTATAATCTTGCATGATCATGATCTGTCTCTCGGTGTTGCCTGTACCCATGGGAATTACGGATGCACCAATCGTTTCGGCGCCATAATGCAACCCGAAAGCGCCGGTAAAAAGGCCATAATGAAAAGTAACCTGGACCAGATCGTCGCGGGTCACGCCGGCCGCCGTCATAAACCTTGCCACCAGGTTAGACCAGATGCGGATATCATTTTTTGTATAACCGGCCACTATCGGTTTACTTCCAATTCCGGAAGAGGAATGAATGCGGACGACTTCCCGTAGTGGTACGGCAAACATCCCGTAAGGATAGTTGCGGTTGATATCATCCTTGGAGGTCAGCGGCAGTTTGGACAAATCCGCTAGTGCACTAATATCTTCAGGAATAACGCCAAGGTCGTTGAATTGCTTCCGGTAATGGACAACATTTTTGTGAACTCTGTTGATGGTGGCTTGCAGACGCTCTAGTTGCAACTGTTCGAGTTCATCCCGTGATATGCATTCATGAGCCGGGTCCCAAATGTTCATAAAATGGCCTCCTTGGAATGAGTAAATGACTTTGATGCTAATACCAAGTCGCATTCTTCGGCTAACTTTGTTGGCTGCGTCGTCAGCTTCATCGACGTATTACTAATACGCCTGCGGAGCCTCCTCCTTGCCGTCGCGTTATCCTGTGAATGCAACGTGGTATACATTAATTTTGTCCTTATCGTTCCCATATTTCTTTTTTATCTCTGCCGAGATAGGCCCGCTGGACATCTTTATTTTCCAGGAGCTCGTCTGCAGTGCCTTCCAGAATCAAGCGTCCTGTCTCCAGGACATAACCGCGATTGGCGATTTTCAAGGCGGCGCGGGCGTTTTGTTCAACAAGCAGGATTGTTGTTTTCTTTTCCCGAGAAAGATTGGCAATGACTTTCAGTATCTCCTGAACAATCATCGGCGCAAGCCCCATGGACGGTTCATCCAGAAGTAGCAATCGGGGTTTGGCCATCAGCGCCCGGCCGATGGCCAGCATCTGCTGCTCGCCGCCGGAGAGCGTTCCGGCAAGCTGCTTTCTTCTTTGCAGCAACATGGGAAATAACTCATACACCATTTCCATATCTTTTTTAGTCTGGATCTTGCCACCCTTTATTCCATAATTCAGATAAGCACCCAGTTCCAGATTGTCTTCTACGGAAAGAGGTTTGAAAACCTGTCTGCCCTCGGGCACCTGAGATACACCCAGGCGGACAATTTTATGGGGCGCAAGGTTATTGATTTCCGTTTCGTTAAAAAGAATCTGGCCGGTTTTAGGCGGCACGATCCCGGACAGACAATTAAGAAGAGTGGTCTTGCCCGCGCCGTTGGCGCCGATCAGTGTCACCACTTCCCCTTCCGCCAGATGCAGAGAAACATTTTTGATGGCGTGCACCTGACCATAGAATGTGTTGATATTTTTAATTCTCAGCATAGTTTTTTCAATTAAATGACTTAATGAAAATTGCCAGAGACAAGGCGCGCAAGGTGAGAGGAATGAGACGTACTTCTTCGTACGTCGCAATGACGAAAACCGCAGCGCAACGCCGTATGTGGCAATTTTAATAAGTCATCAGTCCTCACCTAAATAGGCGGCGATGACCGCCTTGTTTTCCTGAATTTCGCGCGGTGTCCCGTGAGCTAATTTTTTCCCCAAGTTTAACACCACGATGGATTCGCAGACATCCATAACCAGTTCCATGTCATGCTCGACCAGCACAATGATTATGCCCAGGCCTTGGATTTTACGGATCAGTCCGGCAAGCCCCGCCGTTTCACGGCTGTTTAATCCCGCTGCCGGTTCGTCCATCAGGATGATTTGCGGTTCTACAGCCATCGCCCGGGAAATCTCCAGAAGCCTCCCCTTACCAAAGGGTAGATTACAGGCCGTCACATCAGCTAAATCGGCAAGGCCCGTAAACTCAAGCCAATGGTATGCCTTTTCTCTGACGATCTTTTCTTCTTTGATCTGACCGGGCAATTTGAAGGCACAGGAAAAAATACCGCTTTTACTTTTGGTGTGCAGTCCAACCATCACATTTTCCAGAACCGTCATCTGTTCGAAAAGCTCCACATTTTGAAATGTGCGCACCAGGCCGAGCCCTGCCAGCACTTCCGGCTCAAAAAAGGAGATGTTTTTTTCACCTAAATAAACTTTCCCTTGGGTTTGGGTATAGAGACCTGTCACGATATTAAACAGGGTTGTTTTGCCGGCGCCATTCGGGCCGATGATACCTGTTATGGATCGTGATTCGACAGTGAATGAAACATCCTCTAATGCCGTTAATCCGCCGAATATTTGGGTTATACCTTCAACTCTAAGCATTCCTGGCCGTGCTCCCTTTTATTTTGCCGATGATGATTTTAAACAGCGTCTCAAGGCCGCCGATCAATCCGGTAGGCATGAACATGGTGATTAAAATGAGCATTAAGCCGTAAATGACAATATCAAAATCACGAAATACGCGCAGAAATTCGGGCAGCATGGTTAAAATTGCCGCACCCAGAAATGAACCGTAGATGCTTCCCAACCCGCCGATAATAACCATCGTCAATAGTTCTACGGAAAAGTTGAACCCGAAAGATGTGGGAGAGATAAACGTCATGGTATACGCATAGAGACTGCCGGCAATTGCGGAAATAAACGCCGAGACCGTGAATATTTGAACTTTCAGAATGCGGGCGTTAACACCCATGACACGGGCGGCGACTTCCGAATCGTTAATAGCCCTCAGGGCGCGGCCAATCCGGGATTGGGACAGGTTGATCGACAGCAGCATGACCCCCAGTGTTATCATCCAGATAAGATAGTAATTGTTCCGATCGTTATCAAAAATCAGGGGGCCCAACCGGAGATTGGGAATGCCGGATAATCCGGAAGGGCCCCCGGTCCAGTCAACCGTTTCGTTAAAAAAGATATACATGATGATACCGAAGCCCAGCGTGGCCATGGCCAGATAATGACCCTTGAGTTTTAAAATCGGGAACCCGATTACAAATGCCAGCGCGGCAGCACACATGGCGGCTATAAGCAGAGCCAGCCAGGGGTCAACGGGAAACCGGGTTGTCAGGATGCCGGATACATAAGCTCCCAAACCAAAGAAGGCCGCATGTCCGAGAGAAATCTGGCCGGCGTATCCCAGAAGAAGGTTCAGCGCCACCGCCAGCAATGTATTGATGCCGATAAACACCAGCACATTTAAAAAATAACTGCCTTTTAAAAACAAGGGTACCAGAAGAATAATGAGGGCAAAAAGAGCAAAAATCAGAATTTGGCGTTTTTCTTTGATCATAATCTTACAGAGCGTCTTGGAGATTGAATTGTGACTACACTCTCTGTGTTTCCTTTTGTTTGAATAGGCCTTCAGGACGAATAAAAAGAATCAGCAACAGAATGATAAAAGCAATAGCGTCTTTATAACTGGCGGAAATATAGCCCGCCCCCAATGATTCCAGCAAGCCAAGCAGCAGTCCGCCCAGGACCGTTCCTAGCCCGCTGCTCATACCGCCGATAATGACAGCGCAGAATCCTTTTATTCCCAGCATAATACCAACATCATAGGACGTCATGGTGAGTGGGGCAATGATGATTCCCGCCATGGACCCGATGGCTGCACTGACAACAAACGACAACAGAACCATGATTTTCACATCAATGCCAACAAGACTTGCGGCATGGGCGTTATAAGCGCAGGCCCTCATTGCTTTGCCGAGAATGCTGTAACTGAAGAACAACTTATTGGCAATGATGATCAAGAGGGTAATGCCAAAGATCCAAAGATGCTGGGGCATAATGGTTGCGCCATAGACATAAAGCGGATTATTACCGGAAAAAGCCGGTAGTGCGTGTGTATCTTTTCCCCAGATCAGCATGGCGGCGCCACGTATAAAAATACTGGCACCGATGGTGATGATTACCAGACTTAAAGGCTTGACGTTTTTCAGCGGACGAATAGCCAGTCGTTCAAAGAGAATCCCGACCAGCGTGGAAAGAACAATAGCGAGTATAATGGCCGGTACAAGGGGCAGATTTAAAAAAGACAGAATAAATATGGTGAACATACCGCCCAGCATGACAAATTCACCCTGGGCAAAATTCAGAATGCCGGTGGCATTATGGATGATAGCAAAACCGAAACCAATCAGCGCGTAGATTGCGCCATTGGAAAGCCCGGTTAAGATATACTGAACGAGCTGGCTTGGATTATCCATTGTTGTTTTGTTTACCCATTCAATGATTATGATGACGGCGCATGTTTTTCTGCCCTGTGCCGTCATTTGATTGAAATGAAGATAACCTACTATTTAACTAATTTCCAGTTCTGGTTTTTAATCTCTACCAGGACAAAAGCATCTTTTGTTAATCCGGCATGATCCTGCGCGGCGTAACTGAAGGTTCCGCCAATTCCGGCAAACTTTGTCGTTTTTTCCAGTTGATCGCGAATGGCCGAAGGTGTGTCTCCCGCTTTCTCGATCGCGCCCTTTAAGAGCATCATCGCATCCCAGGCATGTCCGCCGAAATGATCACCTTCTATCTTGTATATTGTTTTATAGCTGTTGACGTAACTTAAAAGAGCCTTTTTTTGGGGATCGCTGTTGGGCATCTGGCTCGCCACAATAACCCGACCGGATGGCAGTATGATTCCTTCTGCCGCCTCACCCGCCAGCTCAATAAATTTTTTGGAGGATACGCCATGGCTCATAAACAGCGGAAGCTTGATTCCCAGTTGTTTGACGTTACGGGCAACAACTGCGGGTCCCGGATTGGTTCCCCAGCAGATAATCGCCTGCGCGCCGCCGGCGCGAATCTTGGTTAATTGTGCGGTCATATCCGTATCTTTCGGCCCGTATGTTTCATTGGAAATGATGTCCACGCCGAATTCTTTGGCATGGGCGACAAGCTGCTCCCGTCCCGAGGAACCAAATCCATCGGATACCGTCAGGATGGCAATTTTACTGATTTTCTGTTTATTCAGGTGTTCATAAATTTTTGCCACAGCCAGAGCGTCATTCTGAGCTGTTTTAAATACCCATTTTTTTATCGGCTCTGTTATTTTGCTTCCCGCAGCACAGGAAATTAAAGGTATCTCAGCCTTTTCGACAACCGGAATGACCGCCATAGAGTCGCCTGTCGTGCTGGGGCCGATAATAGCCGCAACCTTATCATCTTTAATGAGTTTATGGGCGCCCTGGACTGCCTTGGCCGGATCTCCCTGCGTGTCAATTACAACCAGTTCCAGCATGCGTCCCTTGATACCGCCGGCTTTATTAATCTCATCCACCACCATCTGAGCTGTGTTGCGTTCTGGTTCTCCCAGAAATGCCGCTGGCCCGGAAATAGAAAACAATGCGCCAATTTTGATCGGGGGAGCTGCAATCGACTGCGTTCCTGCCATAAAAACAAATAAGATTGTAAAAATAACCGATAATACCACTGTTAAGAAAAGACATCTTTTCATTTGACCTACTCCCTCCCAACTTTCTTTGTTTTCAAAAAACACAAATCGATTAAAGTTGTTGTTAATGATGATTGTCGTGCAATTTTTGCTGTTGATTTCGGGCAAAGCCTGCTTACCTGATCGAGCTTGGGCAAGCAGGCATCAATACATATAGATACAGTAAGGTGAGGATTTGCTTATGAAAAAATTATGCATACCGGTGTCCATTAAGTTATAGTCGTAGTGGCTAATATTTGATTTGACCGGTTGTGTCAAGATGTATTTATGTTTTATGGTTCGAAATTCAGTTTTGTTTTTTGTCATCTTTTAATTTGTCCAATTCTTCACGATAGCGTAGAGCTTCAGCTTTAGCCAATTCGATTTCTTCCTTGGCTTTTTCCAGATCTTCGTCCTGCCGCTGTCTTTCCTCGCGGATTTTATCCTGAATCTCATCGAAGCCGACATAGACGGCCAAGGCGCCGCCGAGGAGCAGGAAGATCGGCAGGGCGCCTCGTATAATGACTAAAAAATCATTAAACCAGAAAATCAAACTGATCAGCCCGAAAACAGCGGCAATGAATCCTCCTGTCAGCAAAGACATAATCAACCTCCGGATGATAGATTTAACTCTGATCAATTTACGGTGGCGTTTTTATCATGAATGGTATGGTTAGGCAAGATGGAAATAGACAGATGGAAATAGACAGATGGAAATAGATGATTATTAAGATAAACTTTTACTTGATTTAATAAGATTCATCATTTAAATAAAATAGTTTATTGAAGTTAGCCGATTAAACAATACGGATGAAGGGTAATATGATTGAACCGAATTTTAATAAATCTGACGGGTTGGTTCCAGCCATTGTTCAAGATGCTGAAACAAAAGACGTATTGATGCTGGCGTATATGAACAAGGCCTCGTGGGAGGCTACTGTGCAAACCGGCAAGGCGACCTTCTGGAGCAGATCGCGGCAAAAACTGTGGCTGAAAGGTGAAAGTTCCGGCCATGTTCAGATGATAAAAAATATTTATATAGATTGTGACGAAGACACAATTTTATTGCAGGTGGAGCAACTGGGCGGCGCGGCCTGTCATACGGGGCATCGATCCTGTTTTTACCGGAAGCTCGAAGGCGGTGATTTTGTTGTTGTCGGCGAAAAGATTTTTGATCCAAAGGATGTATATAAATGAATATCTTAAAATTAGGTATACCCAAGGGAAGCCTGGAAAATAATACGGTTGATTTATTCAAAAAAGCCGGTTGGCGAATTACATACGACAGCCGCAGTTACTTTCCTGATATCGATGACCCGGAAATCAACTGCACACTGGTGCGGGCGCAGGAGATGTCCCGTTATGTCGAAGACGG
>JANYAF010000026.1 GCA_025355175.1 Deltaproteobacteria bacterium
CACGACTTGCGCTGTTGCGCAGAAGATGGGCCGGAAATACATCGGCATTGAAATGGGTGAACATGCCTACACGCACGGCAAGGTGCGGCTGGATAAAGTAATTGACGGCAGCGATCAAGGCGGCATCAGCAAGGCTATCGGGTGGAAAGGCGGCGGCGCTTACAAGTTTTATGAACTGGCGCCAAGCTTCGTTGTGCAAGATGAATTCGGCAATCCGGTCATTGACGGTTTCTATAACGACACCAAACTGATCAAGGCGATGTGCAAGCTCATGAACTTCACCTTTCAACCCAGTCAAACGCAGTACTGGAAGCACGGCATCGGGCAGGGAAAAAATTATCTCTATGTAACGACGCAGCTTCTGACCAGCGGAATGATTTCGCAGATTGCCGCCCACCTTGCGGCAGGCGAATCGCTGATGATTACCCCAAAGAAGTTTGAACCGGGTGCGGATAAAATTGACAGCCGCATTACGATTAAGAAAATTCCGCAATCCGTTTTGAAAGCCTGTCACTTCGGTAAAAAAGAGTATCTGCTGCCAATCAGGGAATCAGCGTTGGAAGAAGTGGAAATTGATGAATAGCAGAAAGAACCATTTAGTGTCCTCCGCTGGCGGAGGTGTCACGGAGTGACGGAGGTGGATTAAGAGGTGGCAATGTGTAACTTACGAACATTCTTGTCGCTTCAAAAAAATCCACCCCCTGCACCCGCCAGCGGGGGGACATTAAGAATATCAAGGGGTAAACATGAAACCGGAAGAAGCAATCAAATACCTAAACGGCGCAATGAGCCTGCACATTCCACAAGCTAAAAGCCTGACGCTGTTTGCCGATTATTTGCAATCAACGGCAGGCCAAAAGCTGCTGGCGCGCATGAAAAAAGAAACGCGTGGCAATACGGCGGAAATATTAGCTGAAAGCAAAGAATATTTCCGCTCCATACCGGAAGCACGCGAGTTTGAAGAATTTGAAAGATCATTTCCGGCCTACACTTTTGCGCTAGCTACCGGCGTGGGCAAAACCAGACTGATGGGCGCTTTCGTGGCTTATTTATATCTGGTTTACAATATCCAACATTTTTTAATCGTGGCGCCCAATCTAACCATTTATCGAAAACTTTATGATGATTTCAGTAAAGCGAATAATCCCAAGTATGTTTTTAAAGGTATTCAAGAAATAAATATCAATACCGCTAAAGTTATTACAACGGACAATTATGCCAATCAGCGCGGAAAAACTCTTTTTGGTAATCAGATTGAAATCAATGTTTTTAATATCCAACAGTTTGCCCAAAGGGATATGACCAGCGAGCGCGGTATTACCAAGGCCTGGGAAACTGCCGGTGAATCATATTTTGATTATCTTAAAGCGCATGATGATTTGGTGGTAATGCTTGATGAGGCGCATCACTATCATGCGGATGCTGCGCTTGGCGCTTTGGATATTCTTGATCCTCTCTTTGGTCTGGAAATGACGGCCACTCCCTACCTTGGCACTCAAGGCACAGGCAGAAACGCACGTCAGATTAGAATGAAAAATGTTTTGTATTCTTACAATCTCGGTGACGCCATCCGCGGAAAGCTCGTAAAAGACCCGTGGGTTGGGACTGAAGCGGACGTTGATTTTACTCAATTTGATCCTGATTCTATTGAGACTGACGCGCGCAAATTGCAATTAGCCGCCTTTTTTCATGAGCGTGCCAAAAATGTGCTTAAAGAATACGCGTTGGCCGTGGTAAATAAGAAGCCATCTGTAAAGCCGGTGTTGCTTGTCGTGGCTAAAGACACAAAGCACGCAGAAGTTCTCAGAAAACTTGTTGATAGTGATGATTTTCGGGGAGGCGAATTTAAAGGCAAGGTTATTGAGATCCATACAAAACTTCGCGGGGATGAAGCTGATGAAAATATTGAAAAATTGATTTCGCTTGAGCATCCCGACAACCCTGTAGAGATTGTTATCCACGTCAATATGCTGAAAGAAGGCTGGGACGTGACCAATGTTTATACGATTGCCCCTTTGCGCGAAGCCGCCGCCGCTATTTTAACCGAGCAAACAATTGGACGCGGGTTACGCTTGCCTTATGGGGAACGAACGGGTGTGCCGTTGGTGGACAGATTAGTCCTTGTCGCGCACGAACAGTTTGCTAAAGTCGTCGCGCTGGCTAAAGATTCATCGCTGATTCAAGGTCAGGTGGAGCAAATTTCTGCACAGGAAGCCAAAGAAATAAAAAACTTTACCGAAGTTCAACCGATTGTCCTGCAAAATATTGCGGATGAGATTAAACAAAATGAAGTCGTGATGCAGGCCGTGGAAGCAAAAGTTGCCGAGCTGGTGGCTAAAGTTCCTCAGATAGAAAAGATGGAACCGTCTGTGCGCGAGAAAATTGTCGCAATCAAGAAAGATGAGTTGATCAGAGCGCTCAGTGAAGAAACCATCAAATCCAACACTTTTTCCCGGTTTTACGGCCAGCCGGAGATGGTTCCCGCTGAAAAACCAGCCGGTTCTGAATCACTTTTTTTGACATTCAGTCCGGAAGCAAAAGGTGAACTTGCTAAAATTGCGCAGAATTTGGCCAAGACAATGGATAAGCGAAACATTCCGATTCCCCGCTTAATCCTTACGCCGCATTTTGCCGAACTGGTATTGCATGATTTTGATCTGGACACGGGCGCGCTGCGCTCCTACACTAATGAACGGGCAATTTTGGAAGAGCAGCTGCAAAAGAATTATGAGAAGAATTTATTGGGCGAAGATATTCCGGGCCGCCGGATGACGGAAGTGACCAAAGTGAACAGCTTTGGCTCACACCGGCGGCAACCGCCGC
>JANYAF010000113.1 GCA_025355175.1 Deltaproteobacteria bacterium
CATTGACGGCGGCAAAGGTTTCAGCGAACCTTTCACGGGATATTTTATTGATCCGGGTAATCGTCCTTTGCAGGGACGCCAGCGACTCGTTGAGATCGGCTAACTGCGTCGTCAAAAACTGATTGCGTTGATCGAGTTCTGCATATTCATTGAGCGCCAGCAGATTCACCTCGCCAAAATTTTCAATCGTGTGCTTGTCTTTTTCCAAGAGGGCGGTAAGCTCGGCAATTCTATCATCGTCCACCATCGTGAAGTCCGTCGTGATGGCTGCCAGATCAACATTATGCTTTTCAGCGACCGCGTTTTGCAGATTCTCGATGCTCAAAGCCACTTCGCGGCACTGCATTTCCAGTTCGTTCACTTGCCGGCGCAAATCATCAAGCTTCTTTTTGATATCCCGAATATCGTTTTCCTGAACCTTCAACAGGTCGTCTTCCTTCGCCCGCTTTTCTTTCATTTCAGCCAATACGGTTTCGCAGGAGGCCAGATTCCGGTAAAGCTCTTGCAGGGCCGTCTGATCCGCTTCAACGGCGGAGGTCAACTCGGCCATCTGGCGTTCACAGGAAATAATCTCTTCTTGTTTTCGCGCAACTTCACTTTCATTGACGCTGCTATCATGCTGCAATCGCGCGACCGTTCTCAGATCCGCTTCCTTCTTCTCCGCCAGAGAGGCCAGCAGAACTTTTTTCTCCGTGAGAAGCCTTTCCTGCGCGTCAATGGCCGCCCGCGATTGCTGCCGGCGGTTATTGAACACGGAAATGATTTCGTTGAGTTCTTTTTCCGCCACTTCTTTCCGAAGAACATCCGCTTTGATCTCAAGCAATTTTTGTTCGGCCTGGGCCTCTTCTGTTTTAATATTCTGACGGTTGTATTCGAGGACGGCAATTCTCTGTTTTAATCGTCCCGTTTCATCTTCGAAACGTTCCATATCCTTTTTCCGGCCGTTCATATCTATCTCCAGCCGGTGCTCCCTGTTTTTCAATCCGGTGAGTTCTTCATCCCAGCGGGTAATCGACAAAACCAGTTTCTTTTTTTCCTGAATTTGATCTTCCAATTCGATGGAAAGCCTGGAAACTTCCGTTACCAGTTCCGCGATTTCTCTTTTCGTCGCCAACAGACTTTTCTCCACAGCCGATCCGCTGCCGCCGGTCAACACACCGTGCGGACTGATGGTATCGCCGTCCGGCGTCACAAAGGTGCCCCGGAAACCGTTTTTCTTCCATAGGGTAATGCCTGTGGCAATCGACGGTGTTAGTAAGACATCCCCCAACAGACAATCGGCAATCTGCTTGAATTCTTCCTCAACAATCACTTTGCGCAGCAGGGGCTCCGCCTCCTGGAGGTGCTCGGCGCCGTATGTATCAGCGTTGTGACCGCGCAACTCCACCGGCACGAAACTGCCTCGGCCCAACTGGTAACTTTTTAAATAGTCAATGGCGCGCACGCCTTCTTCCTGATTTTTCACAACAACGTATTGCAGCTTGTCGCCCAGCACCGCTTCCACCGCCGATTCATATTCGCGAGGCACATTGATGTGATCGGCCACCACGCCGTAAAACGTGTTCGGACTTTCCTGCGTTTCAATAACCTTTTTCACGCCTTCGTTGGACCACTTAAAAGCGGCCTGAAATTCCGAAAGCGATTGCAGACGAGATGATTTGCCGCCCGCCTCTTCTTTGATTTGCGTGATTCGCTCTTCGACCATCTGCAAATCCGATTTGGCTCTATCCAATTCGTCGGCGGTTGTTGCTTTCTGCTCTGCAAGCCGGGTGATTTCTTCTTCTTCCGCCCCCAGGCCCGCGGTGAGCAATTGCAGTTTATCCGTCAGTTCGGCAAGCCTGTTTTTGTCCTGTTCGATTTCGCGGATTTCCCTCTCTTCGCGCTTCCGGAAATCCTCCATGTTTTTGTTGAGGCTCGCAATGATATTGTTGAACTTGGCCAAATCCTGCATCACATCAATGTAACGGATTTTATGTTCTTCCAACTGACCGTTAATTTCCCGGTCGCCTTCCAGGAGCCCTTGAACCTCTTGCTGTCCTTGATCCAGGTCCTGTTGCAGCTGCGTCATCTGGTTAAAAGCGTCCGCAGCTTTCTTTTGCAGATTTTCAATCTCGACCGCCAGGCTCGACTTCTTATGTTCCATTGAATCGATTTCAGCCTGATTTTTTTGTTTGCGTTCCGAGGCTTCCGTCATCCGGCGGCGCGAAAACTCAATATTCTTTTCCTTGATGTTAATCGAATTCTTGATTTCATAGAGTTCGGTTTGATGGCGGCTGATCAGTTCATCGTTCTCCAGCAGCTGCGCCTTCATTTCTTCCAGGGCGGATTCCTTCGCCTCCATTTGAGCTTTGATGGCTTCAGCCTGCTCGGAGAGCCGCACACGCGCGTCCTGCAGCGCGACGTTTTTCTCGGCCAGCTTGGCAAATCCCTGCCGGGACAAAACCAGTTCCGTCTCTTTAATGCGCAGTTTTACTTCTTTGTATTGTTCAGCTTTTTTAGCCTGTCTGGCTATGGCGCCAAGCTGGGATTTGACTTCCTTGTGGATGTCGTTAAGACGCAAAATATTCTGTTTGGTCGCCTCCATCTTACGAACAGCGGCATCTTTGCGGCTTTTGTATTTGGACACGCCGGCGGCATCTTCGATAAACAAGCGGCGGTCTTCCGGTTTGGCTTCCACCAGAGAGGACACGGAACCCTGCTCGACCAATGAATAGGTTCGGGCGCCGACACCCGTGCCCATAAAGAACTCTTTGATATCGAGCAGACGGCAGGGCACGCGATTGATGCAGTATTCGCTGTCACCGTCCAGGATAACTTTGCGCGAAATGGATACTTCCGTTAATTCGCCGTAAACGCCCGGAAAGCTCGATCCGTTATTGGCCAGCATCATGACAACTTCCGCCATGCTCACGGGGGCGGCGTCTTCACTGCCGTTAAAGACCACGTCGTCCATTTTCTTTCCGCGCAATGCTTTGACTCGCTGCTCGCCCATCACCCAGCGGATGGCATCAACCACGTTTGATTTTCCACAGCCATTGGGCCCGACAACCGCATTGACCCCTTTAGAAAAATCAATAACGACCTTGTCGCGGAAAGATTTGAAACCTGTTATTTCCAGCCGTTTTAGTTTCATGACGTATCTTTAATCGAAGTGTTTAAATTTTAAAGAAGTCTAACAAAAGATATTCCCTTTGTAAAGCGAAAATACAACAAAATGTATTCATGAAAAAATTATACCACAATATATAGTGCTTTGATCATTAGAACAAGAAAAATTGAATTTGAGGAAAAGGCGGTATGGAAAAAAAATTGACTGAAAAAACATGAACATTTAAACCAGAATCCCTATCGGACCCATTTTTGAGAAAATCCTTTAAAAAATGCCTTCCAGTTCCTTCCCACAATAGGGACATGAATTCCCCGATAGATGACTAGCAACAACTCTATAACTATGACGATTAATTAAAATTTTGTTGCAATTTGAGCAATAGGTGTTTTCACCCTCGTCGCCCGGCACATTACCGCTATAGACATACTTTAAGCCGGCTTCTTTACCGATATGGCGGGCACGATGCAGCGAGGCGACAGGGGTTGAAGGCACATTGAGCATTTTAAACTGCGGATGAAACCTGCTGATATGCCAGGGCGTCTCTGAACCAAGACTGGAAATAAAAGCGGCAATATCCTTTAATTCTTCGAGAGAATCATTCAATCCCGGAATAAGCAACGTTGTGATTTCAATCCATATTCCACGATCCTTCATTCCCTTCAAACTGTCCAGAACCGGATTGAGCCTTGCGCCACATTGTTTCTTATAAAACCCATCGCGAAAAGATTTTAAATCCACATTGGCGGCGTCAAGATAAGGCGCCATCATTTCAACAGCTTCCGGCGTCATAAAGCCATTCGTCACAAACACATTTTTGAGACCCTCCCGGCAGGCGATCTTTGCGATTTCCAGGGCGGTTTCCAAATAAACAGTCGGTTCCGTATAAGTATAAGCAATTGTTTTACAGCCGCTTTTTTGGGAGCGCTCCACAATGACCGTAGGTGCCGTATCTTCGCCTGTAATCATAAGAGTAGAACGGGGCATTTGAGATATTTCATGATTTTGGCAAAAGTCGCAACTGAAGTTGCAGCCGACCGTGGCAATAGAATAGGAGCGCGACGCTGGATAAACGTGAAAAAACGGCTTCTTTTCAATAGGATCAACGTTCTCGGCAATCAGCGTCCCAAAAACCAGGGAGTATAAAATGCCATCCTTATTTTCTCTGACACCGCACAAGCCGCGCCGGCCGGGATTGATTTTACACCGGTGAGCGCATAATACGCACTGCACGCGGGAATCGGTAAGTTTTTCATAAAGCAATGCTTCACGTATCAACGCTCGCTCCCTTCCAGCATGCCCCGAACGGCTTCCGGAGCTGCCGCCTGCGTTTTCATTTTCAGTTCGAATGAATTCATGATGGGATTTTGCACGGTTCGATAGGTATATCTGACTGGAAATACCATGCCGACAAACGCTCCCAGCGGGTTATTCTTCATGGGGAAAAGTTCTTCAAACCCCGGGAAAAATGTATAAACCGGATAAGGGAGATAAATCACGGACCCCCAGGTAACAGAAGGCGTCGCCATTGTTTTGTTGATCATGGATTGCATTTCACCGATGGTGAGGAAACGCATGGCTGAGGTGACGGAAAAACCAAAAAACTTCCGCACGGATTGCTGTGTTCCTGCAAGAGAATGCTTGTTGAAAAAACCGACAAAAACGCGGCTGCGGCTGACCCGGACGGCCTCCGCCATAACTTTGTGAGGATCATCCGCGGCCTGCAAACCATTGATTAAAGTGACGACATCAAATTCATTATCGGAAAAAGGAAGATCTGTGGCGTTTCCCTGAACCAATTCGCATCGATGACCAAGTTTATTTCGAGCTAATGCCAGCGCAGTGTCTGATGAGTCAATCCCCGTCAGGATACAATTTTTCTGCTGGAACAGACGCAAAGTTTTCCCTGTCCCGCACCCTACATCCAGCAATGCTTCACCGGCCAAAGGAGCCACCAACTCCAGAATTAACTTCTCCTGCCGGGAAAATATATACCGGCCCGGTTCAGTTTCCAGCCATTGGTCCTGTGATGCGGCCTGAATTGGATCGAACAACATGGAGCCAACCCCTCATCAATTTCTGCATTACCTATAAATCTTCCCGCAACGCCATCCGCTGATACAAAATTCTGTTTATGCAAACATCAACGCTTGGTTTATTATACTCAAAATCCAGATTATTGCATCAACGTATTGCTCAACCGCCAATGTCCGACATATCGCGGTGACATTTTTTCAGATGCCTGTCCGTGCAATCCAGGTCGTGTTTTTCCGGTTTCAGTAAAATCGCTTGTTGGATAAGGGCGGCCAGTTCGTCGTCATTACAATGGCGACTCAAGGCCGCTCTCAAATCGATTTCTTCATCCTTGAGCAGGCAGGCGCGTAGTTTGCCGTCCGCCGTTAAGCGCAGTCGGTTACACGTTGAACAAAAATGGTCGCTCACCGGATTAATAAAGCCAATCTCGCCTGGTCCACCTTTAACCTTATATATTTTGGCCGGACCGTCTGTTTTGTTTTTCTTGCCCGCTAAGAGTTCAAGTTTGAAGTGTTTGCAAATTCTGTCAAATAGTTGATTCGTCGGCATAAAATCTTCCGGCTGGTTAGCGTTTACCGAACTTACCGGCATAATTTCGATAAACCGAATCTGGAAGGGTTTCTTTAGCGCCAATTGCGCAAAATCGAGTACCTCATCATCATTGAAACCTTTTATCACAACCGCGTTAATTTTTATGGGCGAAAAACCAGCCTTTTCCGCGGCGGCAATACCTCGAAACACATCGTCAAGATGACCGCCTCTGGTTATTTGGAAGTACTTGTCTTTATCCAGGGAATCAAGACTGATATTGATTCTTGTGATTCCGGCCTTGAATATGTCTCCTGCATATTGATCCAGCAAAATGCCGTTAGTCGTTAAACTAATGTCCTGAAGACCCTGTATCTGCTTTAATGCAGCGGCAAATTCGACAAAGCCACGGCGGATGAGCGGCTCGCCCCCGGTTAACCGAACCTTGATCAGACCCATTTTAACCGTCCGGGAAATGATGCGGATAATTTCTTCATACCGGAGAATATCGTCATGCCCCTTCAGCGAAATTCCTTCTTTAGGCCGGCAATACGTGCAACGCAAATTGCATCGGTCCGTGATTGAAACCCGTAGGTAATTTATGTCCCTGTCGTATTTATCCAGCATGGCTTGAACCTAAAGATTCCTTTAATTGTCTGACCGACGTTCATTAACATAAACTTTCCGACAAAACAACTTCTGCATTTTGATTCAGGCAAATCATTCACAACCTATGATTGTTATATATGCCCTCGAAACAAAAAGTGAAATGTTTCTTGACATGACGCTATTTCTCGTTTAAACGAAAATGAATCGAGTTTCCTGCCTGTTGTTGAACAATAAGATCACGTCAGAGCAAGGCCAAATCATCTGGAGAAACTATGGAGAAAATGCCCATAACCAAAGAGGGTTTTGAAAAATTAAAAAAGGATTTGGAGACGATCAAGAACGTATCCATCCCGGAAAACGTCCGTGATATTGAAGTAGCGCGCGCGCATGGGGATCTTTCTGAAAATGCGGAATATGCCGCAGCAAAAGAACGTCAGGCTCATCTGTATGGTAAATCGCAGGAAATAGAAAACAATCTGGCTTCCTGCAACATCATAGATTTAACAGGGCTAACCAGTGACAAAGTTGTATTTGGATGTTTTGTG
>JANYAF010000115.1 GCA_025355175.1 Deltaproteobacteria bacterium
GCCTGACTCACCTAAAGGATGGCCAAGCGCCAAGGCGCCGCCCCAAACGTTCACATTCTCAAAGGGGGCGTTCTGGGCAATGCCCAATTCACGAAGACAGGCCAGCGCCTGGCTGCCAAAGGCCTCGTTTAACTCCCAGACACCGATATCCTTTGCGGACAGCCCTGCCCGTTTCAAGAGCCTCTGCGCGGCATAAATGGGACCGACACCCATGATTGTAGGGTCGCATCCGACCATCGCGCCGCCGGCGTATTTGATGTGATAGTCAAGACCTAACTCATCGGCCTTGTCACGGTTCATGAGGAGCAATGCCGCCGCACCCGCTGTCAACGGAGACGAAACCCCTGCCGACACCACACCGTTTTCCTTAAAAGGCGTTTTCATGGTGGCCATCTGCTCCATGGATACGTCATCACGAATCCACCACTACGCATTCCTTCATTGAACTTACCTCCTGTCGTTTTGATTTTCTCCGATACTTTTAGCACAAGTTAAGTTAGAGTTCAGCCATTTTTAAGTTAAGTAAGATACATTTAGAATGTGAAATAGAAATTAATTTGCGGTTCAATAATATTGCCCATTGTTTCCAATGATTTAATTTTCGAATCCTCGTAAAACAAAGATGTCATGGTATTGATAATTTTTGATGCTTGCTTATCATCGCTATTAGCATATGCCTCATCATTGGTCGGCATAAACGTATTCTTCCCAAAAAAAATGATTTTAACTTTGCTTAGTGTGGCCTTTTTTTCTGATTTTGGTGTTGAATTATTATTTTGATCAGGAAATAAGGAAAAGATATTTCTAGAATCAACGCTGGCGGGCATACTTATATCAGTGGCAGATAAATTTTTAATTAAAACTTTCTTGTTTGGATTGTCTAATGCCAAATCAGGATTGGCAATGAATAACTGCCAATTTAAAATAATTCCTGCGGCACCGGCCGGCAGCACTATTATTAAATAAGAAATAATTATAATAAGTTTTAATCCAATTAGTTTTTTCATCGTAATATACGGAATAAAGTCTTCGAAATTGACCGTTGCCGGCATCTCCTTTTTCGCTATGGCGGCCAGTTTTTTGCTATTTATTTCGTTTGGTTAGGTAATCATCTCCGTTGACCAGCCCCCCCCAAAAAATCTGGATCATTTGGAAGGGGCTGGTCAGTTCACTAATCATTTTCTATTGAGAGTAAGGCGGTTCCCCTTGGATGGATTTTGTCAATTCGAGGGCCTTCTTTACTTGATCCCGGGTTCCCCTGAAAACAAGCCATACTGACCCTTCCGCACCGCTGATGCCGCCGGCGCTGGCCTGAAAGGCAGTTGCTCCCGTCAGTATTTTAATGGCTTCCAGTTCTGTCACAATTTCTCCTGTGAGGATCCACTGGGTGGGAATAATGTGACCGGGAAAAAACGCCGACGACTTGCCAGAGGGGGCAGGCAACGATTCCAGCGGCTCACGCGTCATCAATGTCTGAGCCACTAAATCCCCTGCAACTAACTTCTCCAGGCCGACCGGAATGATGAGGTGAGCCTTGCGTGCCACGATGAAGGGCATTGTGATCCCTGTCGTTCCCCCTGCCGGATGCAGAATATTAACCGCCGCCAGTTTGTTCTTATAGTCCAGGGCATTCGCCCCCTTCATGACAACGTCGCCCGCTTTCAGCTTCTTCGCGGCATCTTCAAGCGAGATATCAACTACCTTGCCTTTCTCCAGAATTATGTGGTTAACAGCTTTCACCTGAAGCAGGTTTTTGGCCCCTTTCTCGGGCTCAATTCTTCCCGACACAAATGCTGCATGCGATGGTTTCTGCCCAGTGATCTCCTCTGCCACGTAGGCATTGGTTGTCCCCTTGATGATAATGACCATGCCGTTGGCAAGGGCATTCTTGACAATCGGCATCTGTGCCACAGCCTTGCCGATCAGCCTCTTGGATTCGGCTACAGTCAGAATCGCTCCGCTCTGGACAATTTTGGAGGAATCCGTTTTTTGAGCCTCCTGTGCTTGCAGAAGCGCCGGTAGGAAAACCTGAATGGCGAAGATAGCTAAAAACACCACCAAACATTTTTGCAAAACATATTTCTTCATCTTTGTTACCTCCTCTATTTTTTTAACTATACCGAAGCTTTCGTTTGACCAGCCCAGTATCTACAATTCAATGATTTCCCTGTTGGGTGGCTCGCACAGAGGGTCCCACTCCCATCCCGGGAATCCGATAACGCAATGTTCACGGACAAGGGTTATTCCCGGATCACCGGAAGAAATGGAACCGAGAACCGTATTGATGCGGGTCATTTTCACTCCTTTTTAGGTGGATTGTTCAAACATATTAACCGTAAATATTCCCCGGTTGCTGACGGAGTGTATGAAAAACAGTTTAATGTGTCAACGAAATATTATCTCATTTTCGATAATGATTGATTATATGAATGGTCGCCGTCGAGATGGCAATATTAAACGGTCGCCTGTCGGCCGTCTAAAAGCTGCGCATCTATGAACGCCAAACGAGCCATTTGACTGCAGCCGCGGCGCCAACACCCGAGACGATCATCCCCAAACCGATCATCATGAATAAGAGGGAGAGACCGCCACCCCAATAATGCACGAGAACGAAGCCCCCGGCTGCCGCGATGAGAAAGCGAGCGCTTCCTGCCAGTACGGGCCATAAGACTTTGCCGGCTCCCTGGGAGGCAAAGAACAGGGCGATGCCAATGCCGAGGAATATGTAGCAGCCTCCAACAATATGCAGATAGGTATAACCCGCATGAAGGACACCGGGATCGTTGCTGAAAAGGTCTGCCCAAAGTCCCGGCCACAGAGCAACGGATATGCCGACGCTGCCGGTTATGCATGCCGCAATGCCGGCTCCTGTCCAGGTGATCCTGCGGGCGCGTTTCACGTTGCCGGCGCCGGTATTGACCCCAATCATCGGTACCAGCGCGGATCCGATGGCAAAAATGATCGGCACCTGGAGAAGCTCCAAACGCATCCCGAGTCCATAACCGGCAAGGGCCGCGGTGCCGAAGGTGCCGACCAGGCCGGTAACAATGACAGTAGAAGCAATCGTTTGGACGGTGCTCAAAGACGAGATTAGGCCCACCCCTAGAATATCTCTGAAAATGGCCTCACTCATTCGCAGCTTGAGCCAATGTACGTGAAGTCCGCTGCGCCCTGTGATGATATAGATGAAAAAACAGATTGCGGCCACGCCGAAGGTGCAAACAGCGGAAATTGCGGCGCCAGCGATACCGAGGCCGGGAATGGGACCAAACCCCAGCACCAGGGCGCCGCACAGCAGAATTTGCAGTGCCGCGGTTATGCTGAGCGTTACCGCAGGAACCATCATGTTTCCCGTTCCACGCAGAATACTGGCGAAGATATTGCAAAACCAAACCGTTATCGCACCGCCGAAAATAATCGTGGCGTAAATGACCGCCTGATTGAGGGCCGGACCTTTGCCGCCAAGAATTTCAAAAAGGCTTGGCCCAGAAAGGATCATCGCGGTTGTGAACAGCAGGCCGAAAATGACCGCAACGAGGACGGCATGCATGGCTATCTGTTCCGCTTTTCCTCGATCTCCCGCCCCCAGGGCTCGGGCAATCGAAGAGGAAACGGCGCCGCCGATCGCACCAGCCGACATCATATGCATCAGCATAACCAGGGGAAATACCAAGGCGATGCCGGCCAGACCATTGGTTCCAATGTGGCTGATGAACCATATTTCGGCAAGACTGACCATGCCCTGCATGAAAGCGAGAAAGATGTTGGGGGCGGCAAGACGACCGAGCGTCGGGAGAATCGGTGATTCGAGGAACGCTTGCGTGCGCCGGTCCGTAATGACCGGTTTATTTCCCTCTGCGTCCTGATGCGTCCGCTGTCCCACCTGCTGATTGGCCGGGCTTATTGAATTCATCCCCGCCTCCTTTAAAATAGGGTTGCTACATGACATTATTTAAAGTGACCGACAAGATGCTGGGAACTTCTGCGGGCATTCGGGAGTAGCGAATAGGTCACCGGTACAGACGGAAAATAATCCTGCACCTGACTTGAGAGTGAATACCGGCGGGGAGAAGAAGGGACAGGCAAAACCTGTCCCTTCGTGACATCTCAAAAATAATTCTGCCGCTATTTCTCTGGTCTCATGAGTTTGAAGGGAACGCTTTTATCCACCTTTGATGTTTTTCTAACCTGGTCAAATTCATTCTGATTTTTAGGCCACCAGGCATACAATTCGGGCTTGTCTGATGTTCCCTTGGTAATCGTCTGGACAGACGCCAGAATCAGCATACGTCCGGTATTAGTCAGGCCGAATGCTTCATTGGGAAATTTATCGGCGAGCAAAGGAAAAGTGGCCTCGGAGAAAGCGGCCCGGATTTTGCGAATGTCCGTGACGGTTCCGGCAGCAGCAATGGCCTTGGCCAAGGCATACGTGCCCGTGTAATTCAGGGCGCACTCCCAGGTGACCATTCTCTTATAGGCCTTGGTGTACCTTTCATCGAAATTGTTACCGGCAACAGCGGGAAGACTCAGAACGCCCGCCACGCCGATCAGATCGCCCATGAGCTTTGTGCCCCTGAGAATCTGCGCAATGTAGTCCTGTTTGGCCTGATCGATCAAAATGAAACTACCCTTGAAGCCCATCCCGCGGGCCTGCTCGATTACCAGCGCCGTGGTGGCTGATGGGCCGCCGATAAGCATAACATCCGGCTTGGTAGCAATGGCTGCGGTGAGCGGCGACGAAAAGTCGGTTTCGGTGTAATAGTTTGCCGGTTTGTCGGCCGTAATCGTACCGCCTTTCTTTTCCCAGTATTCCTTAAAGCCGCTTCTCCATTCGTCGCCATAAGCACCGAGAGTCACCACCATAGCGCATTTCTTCTCGCCCTTCTTCAAAGCCCAGTCGGCAAACACCTGTACGTAGGTGTTAAAATCAAGCGTAGTGGTCACCACTAATTTATTGCCCATGGTATCCAGTTTAGGAGTGCTCGTGTAAGCCACCATGATGAATTCGTTGCCCTTCTCTTCGTTTACCTTCATCAGAGGAGCAATGGTATTGAAAACTCCGTTGAAAACTGCGATAGCTTTGTCCGTCTTGAAACGGCGGGCGTTATTGACGGCCTGAGTAGGGTCAATTCGGTCATCAAGCCTCTCCAGTCTAAATTTGTATTTCTTACCGCTAACCGTTATACCGCCGGCGGCGTTTATTTCTTTGACGGCCATGTCCACACCATTGGCAATATCCTGACCGTATTCGGCAGCCGGACCGCTAAGCGGCCCACTGAAACCTAACACAATATCTTGAGCTCTAACGCTCTCTGTCCCGGAAAGCACAAAAACGGCAGCGACCAAACACATGAGTACTTTAAAATACTTCATTTTCTAACCCCTCCTCTTTTTTTGTTTTTTCCCTTGATATAACGATGAATAAAGAATAGAAACTTTCCTCCTTTTTTACTTATACATAGATGAATTTTTTTGCAAAACATATTTCTTCATCTTTGCTGCCTCCTCTATTTTTTTAACTGTTAAAGTCATCGCGCGACTCAAATCATGATGCTTCCCGCTGGTTCATCAGCCTTCCTTCCACGATTGCTGCATCATTAGAAGCTTGCCGGGTTACGTGCCAACCTTTGTCAGGTCAGCCAACTCTTGACCAGATAGTATTGGCGTCGGTAACAAATCTTCGAGTTGATTAACGACTCGAGCGCTAGCAATTGGTGCCACGATCGATTCTTGTTGACGTAACCAGGCGAGCGCAATGGCAGCCATCTTTGTCTTATGGCCCGCCGCAATTTCCTCAAGTTTTGCCAGCGTGGCCCAGCCGCGATCATTAGCGTACTTCCGGGCACCGGCAGTACGAGCACTCTCCACCTGCGCTCCCGGACGGTACTTGCCCGTTAAGAAGCCACTAGCCAGACTGTAATATGGCAATACTCCGACCCTTTCACGTACGCAAAATGCACGGTATCCCTCCGGGAAATTACTCTGTTCCAAAAGATTGAAGTGCGGTTGAAGGGCAATATAAGAAGCCCAGCCGTGAGTTTTGCTGACACGCAGTGCCTCCGCTAACCGATCTTGGCTGTAATTACTCGCCGCGATATGCCGGACCTTCCCGGCCTTAACGAGCTCGTTGAAGGCTTTGAGCGTCTCTTCCAGTGGCGTCTTTGGATCATCGGCGTGTGCGTAGTAGAGATCGATGTAATCACTCTGTAATCTTTTTAGTGACTCCTCCACAGCGACCCTAATATTGGCCGCTGAAAGCCCAAGCCGCGCGGGAAACAGGCCCACCTTAGTAGCAATCATCATCCGTGAGCGATTGCCACGCTTTTTCATCCACTCACCGAGCACAGTTTCGCTCTCACCGCCTGTGTTACCAGGTTTCCACACGCTATACACATCTGCGGTATCAACAATGTTTCCGCCTGCCTCAACAAACCTATCGAGGACGGCAAATGATTCTTCGCTCGATGCCGTCCAGCCAAAGGTGTTGCCACCAAGACAGAGTGGAGAAACCTCTAGGTCACTCGTTCCAATTTTCTTCATAACGTTCAACCTCCTCCATTTTTCAAAGGTGACCCGGTGAATTTCAGTTCAAGGCACCCTATTCCCCTGCATACTTTCCTGCGGCTTTCAGTCTGGCGATTTCCTCCTGTTCCAGAACAGTATAAGCTACTTTTCCCACACGGGTCAGAGGGAGGCTGTCGCGAAATTCCACATCCCGGGGACAGGACCACTTGATCAGCTGTTCCTGACAATGTTTGATCAGCGCCTTTCCCATATCCGGAGTAGCTTTGGCAGGATCTTTCAGGACAATAAATGCCTTGACGCGCTCGATCTGGACTTCATCAGGAACACCAATGACACAGGCATCGCGGACATCAGGATGCTGATAGAGAACAGCCTCCACCTGGACCGGATAGACATTCATCCCGGATGATTTGATCATGCGCTTCAGACGCAGCTTGAAATAGAAAAAACCTTCTGCACTCATGGTGAAGATATCACCGGTGTGCAACCAGATATTGCCGTCCGCATGACGCTGAAGGGTCTTGGCCGTTTCTTCCGGCTGCTCCAGGTAGCCAAGCATGACAGCCGGACCATGGACGCAGAGTTCTCCCTCCTCTCCGACGGGAACCTCCTGTGTCGTGCCGACCTTGACGATTTTAGCTTCCATGTCGGGATAAGGGATACCGACACTTCCCTCCCGGTATGCGTGCGACGGTGTCGCCATGATCCCTGTCACCGCCTCCGTCAAACCGTAACCTTCCACCAACTGGACGGTGCCTCCCTGTTTTTTCACGATTTCCTCGAATCGTTCCTTGACCGTCCTGGGCAATGTATCGGCGCCACTTGTTGCGGCTTTCAAACAACTGAGGTCCGCACTTTGGAAAACGGAATTCCGGATAAGAGCATCGTAAAGAGTCGGAACGCCCGTAATAGATGTAGGGCGCTTGGTTTTGATAAGCTCCGCTGCAATATCCGGCGTGAACTGAGGAATAAGAATGCTCGTTCCTCCGGTCATGAACATGGCGTTGCAACAAATTCCCAGCCCGAAACCGTGGAAGATGGGAAGGCCGGCCAGCATCACCATGGGGAGGCCGCCATGAGTCGCCATGCGAAATGTGGCGGCCATCATGCCCTCGCTGATAAAATTATAATTGGAAAGCATGATTCCCTTGGGCAGACCGGTTGTGCCGCCGCTGTAAAGAATAACGGCCAGATCGTCGGGTCCCATGGATGATTTCGGGGGCGGAGAGTAAGATCCGGCAAGAAGCGTTTTCCATTGTCTGACCATCGGATCGGAATGTTCGGGTGGCAATGGTCGTGCATCGGAACCGGGGAGGCAGTCGGAGATGCCCGTCAAGATAAGCGTCTCCAGGGAAGTTTCTTCTTTGACTTCCTTGAATTTATCGTAATGTTCCTCCAAGGCAAGACCATAACGGCTTTTACTGATATTGAGATAAAAAGCGATCTCCCTGGCCGTAGAAAGAGGATGGATCATGCTGGCCACAGCACCCAGCTTGTTTACGGCATAGAAGCAGATAACACCCTGAGGTGTTGTGGGCATGGCAATAGTGACGCGGTCGCCCGATTTCAGTCCGAGGCTGGTCAGGGCGCCGGCGCAAGTATTGATATCCTGCGCAAATTTCCCGTAAGTCGATTTGTTATCCAGGAAATCGTAGGCGATCCTCTCCGGATACTTCTTCACGGTCTGTATCAGGGCATCATACATGGTTACCCGGGGATAATCGATCGATTGGGGTATATCACCATAGAACTTCAACCAGGGTTTCTTATTGTACATAAGCAAGAATAACTCCTTTATGATTTTCCCGCACGGATAGCATCATGATTGTTTTTAACGGCGTTCTCCAATCTATAGTCCGAGATAGGCTTTCTTCACCTTTTCGTCCTGCAGTAGATCGCCAGCCCTGCCCTCCAGAATGACCTGGCCTGTCTCCAGAATATAGCCACGGGAGGCGGTTTTCAGGCTTATAGACGCATTTTGTTCAACCAGAAGAATCGTCGTGCCCCTTCTGTTGATTTCCCGGATTACTTCAAAGATGCGGGCTACGACCAAAGGTGCGATACCCAGCGAGGGTTCATCCAGCATGAGGAGTTTAGGGTTGGACATCAGGCTCCGGCCGATGACCATCATCTGCTGTTCACCACCGCTCAGTGTCCCGGCCATCTGGGTTTGCCGATCATTTAAGATGGGAAAAAGCTCGAAGACGTCATGGAGGTTTTTTTGGATTTTCGAATGGTCACTGCCGTGCACCCAGGCTCCCAGCAGGAGATTTTTCAGCACACTCATCTGTGGAAAAATTTTTTTGTCTTCAGGGCAAAGGGTAATACCTTCCCGAACAATCTGGAAAGCAGCCAGCTGTTCAATCCGTCTTCCTGAAAATTCTATGGATCCCTGTCTGGGTTTCACCAATCCGATAATATTTTTCAACAGAGTGCTTTTCCCGGCGCCATTGGCCCCCAGAACGCAAATGAGTTCACCTTCTTCGACGGTCAGCGAAACGCCGTGAAGGGTCTGAGACCGGCCATAGTAACTATCAATCTGATTAACACGCAGCAGCATATTCATCCCCCAGATAAGACTTGATCACTTCCTCGTTTCGGCAGACCTCTGCCGGAGTCCCCTCCGCCAGCTTTTTCCCGAAATTCAGAGCGAGAATACGGTCGGAAATGTTCATCACCAAGCTCATCTTATGTTCAATCAGGCAGATGGTTACCCCGGCATCACGGATTCGCGTGATCAGATCGATCAGAATGTCTACTTCCTCATTGTTCACGCCACCCGCTGGTTCATCCAGGAGCAATAGCTCAGGGCTTGCGGCATAGGCCAATCCGATCGAAAGTTGCTTTTGCGCCCTCTGGGGCAAAAGTCCCGCCTGTGTATTCTTTTCTTTGTCGAGGCCAAGGAACTCGGCCAATTGATGGGCGCGCTCCAGGGTTTTTGTTTCCATCTCGCTTTTACGGCGTCCTCCGAATAAGGCCTGCCATATTCCCATCTCCCGCGTCGCCGTCTGACCCATCATCAGGTTCTCCAGAACGGTGTTTTTTTCAAAGAGCGTGGTCAGTTGAAAGGTGCGGGCAACGGACATGCGGGCAACTTTATAAGGTTTTAAACCAGAAATGATTTTTCCCTTTAACAGGATTTCCCCTGAAGTGGGCGGGAGAAAGGCGGTAATCAGATTAAACAGGGTTGTCTTGCCGGCCCCGTTCGGGCCAATGACGCTGAAGATTTCCCCTTTACGAATAGCAAAGCTTACGTCGTCGATAGCCTGCAGGCCACCGAAATATTTGCTGATGTTTCTGCCTTCGAGCAAAGCATCTTTCATTTTGCAGCCCTCCTCTGTTCGTAAAACTGGGTTGCCAATCGCAGACCGCCGGCAATACCCTGAGGGAGGAATCCCATGATCAGGATCAGTAAAATACCATAGACAACCAAACGCAGACCGCCAAGAAAATGCAGCATTTCCGTCAAAACGGGCAGAAGGATGCCGCCAATGATCGGGCCGGCCAAGGTTCCAACGCCGCCGATCATGACGTTGAGCAGCATTTCAAAGCTTCCCAGAAAATGGGCCTGTTCCGCCATCAGGCTGCCCATATAGGCCGCATACAACCCACCGGCAAGTCCGGCAATGAGCGTACTGATGCTTAAAAAGATGACTTTATCCCGCATCGTATTGATGCCCACAGACTGGGCAAGATTTTCATTACCCCGAATGGCTGCCAGCCGTTTCCCCACGAGAGAACGGGTGAAACGGGCAATAACTAGGAAGGTGAGGAAGACAAAGAAAAGAACGAGGTAATAACACGATACGGTTGACTCAAACGCTATCTCCGTCCCGAAAGGCAGAGGGATCGGGTTAGGACGGGGAAGACCGAAGAGGCCGCTGGCGCCTCCCGTCAATGCATCCCAGCGGGCAACCACATAATAGATGGATATCCCCAGGCACATGGTGGTAATAGGAAAGTAATGGCCCTTTGTCCGCAGCGTGGGCAGACCCGTCAAAAACCCCAGAATGGCAGTGATAAGACAGCCAATGGGAAGGGCTAACCAGAAGGAAAAACCCAGTCCCTGAATCAGCAATGCTGTTGCATAGGCGCCAATGCCGAAGAAAGTACCATGCGCGAGATTCAACTGCCCCACATATCCCAGGATCAGGTTCAGCCCCATGGAGGAAATCACCCAGATACCGCACATTACCATAATATGACGGGGATAATCGCCGGTGATGAAAAGTGGAGCGCTAACCGCCAGGAGAATCAGAAAACCGTAAATGAGACGTTTTTTGTTTTCGTTCTTAACCGTCACTTTCAATGCTCCTTTCCGAAAAGTCCGGTCGGCTTCACGGCCAGGACAACGACCAGAACACCGAAGATAAGAGCCTCCGTATAATAACTGGTCACAAAAGTAGAGACCATCGTCTCCATCAGGCCGATGATGTATCCTCCTATGACCGCCCCGGTAAAACTACCCATCCCGCCGAGAATAATAATGACAAAGGCCATGGCGATGACCGATTCTCCCATGACCGGAGATATGAGCAGGATTGGCGCCACCAGGACCGCAGCCACGCCGGCCAGAGCCGTACCCAGGCCGAATGTGGATTGGCCAACCAAGCCGGTATTGATGCCCATCAACTGCGCGCCGTCACGGTTCTGGGAGGTTGCTTCGATGGCCGCTCCCAGGCGGGTTTTCTTGATAAAGAGGTGAATGGCGATGATCAGCAGGGCAGCGAAACCAATAACGAGCAGGCGTTGGGAGGTGACCGTAATGCCGAAGATATTAAAAATTGCGCTGCTGGGTGGTGCGATACGACGGAAATCGGCTCCCCAGAGAACCAATGCCCCGTTTTCCAGAATAAAAATAAGCCCCACGGCCACGATGAACGAGCTTATGTGAGGCTGATTGTAAAAGGGTCGATAGATGAAGCGTTCAATAATCATACCCAACAAGAAAAGAGCTCCTATGGATATAACCAGAGCGAACCAATAAGATGCCCCCATAGAAGAAATGCAGAAAAAGGCAACATACGCACCGATCATGTACAGGGCTCCGTGGGCAAAATTGGGAATCTCCAGGATGCCGAAAATCAGGGTAAGTCCCAAAGCGACCATGGCATACACCGAACCCAGCATAATGCCGTTGATGATTGTCTGAAATAATAAATCCACGCAGCAACCTCCTTGCCAATGGGGTCATGGGACGTACGGGGAGTTAAGCCGATTCGGCGCAACTCCCTCACACGTCCGGGAATTTTATCTCCTGAAAATTACTCTTTTGCTGTATAAATGGCGTCGGGCGTATCGATAATGAAGCTCTTCGTATATTTGCCGTCAGCCACTTCGATTCCAAAGGTCTTCGCTTTCAGCGCCCCATTCGGGAAGGCGCCTGTGTAACCATAAGGGTCATTGTTCTTAACAAAGGGCAAGGCCAGCACATCTTTGGTCTTGTTGAGCATAGCATCCATGATCTTGTAGACATCCGTGGTGGTGCCTGCGACAACCATTGCTCCCACATAGATCAGAGCGTTGGCGTAAGAAATACCCAGTTCCGTCGCCAGTGGTTTATCTGCGCCATACTTCTTGCGAAACCTTTCCGCGAACGGTTTCACATGATCGCGCGGGGTCATCGCGAGCGGGGTCGATCCGATGCAGCCATTCAGCGTCTCCATCTTGTCCACAAATACCTGGATCTCATCAAGCTTCCCGCGTTCGATGAGGATAAATCCGCCTTTGTAGCCCAGTTCCCGGGCCTGCCGGATCTGTATGGCATCCGGTTCAGAAGAGGAGCCCAAAAGCAGCACATCCGGCTTTGTAGCCAGCGCCTTGGTCAGCATGGGATAATAATCGGTGGTCTTCATAAAATCGATGGGAATATTGGTGGTGATGGTTCCACCTTTCGCCTGCCAGGCTTTTTGGAATAGGCCGCTCCAGATCTTGCCATATTCATAAGCATCCGGCATCATGGCGCAAGTCCTCCACCCATGAGCCCAGGCTTTTTCTATAAAGGCATGGACGTAAGCCTGCATGGGAAGGGGACCCTTGAAGAGGAGCTTGTTCCCGGAGGTCACGACGGCCTGAGTAGTCGTGTAGGCTCCAATGATAAATTTCTCTTTCTCGTTAATGGCCATCAGGGCGAAGATAGCGCCGCTGTTGGGGTTGTAAACCATTTTCGCCCCTTCTTTCTGCACCAGGCGCTTGGCGTTGTTGACGGTCAAGGCGGCTTGAAAGCGGTCATCCATACTGACAACGCGCACCTTGTATTTTTTGCCCCCTACCGAGGCGCCACCCAGGGCATTGATCTCATCTGCCGCCAGTTCGAGACCCCACTGGACGTTCAATCCAAACTTCGCCGCCCCCCCGCTTAAGGGTCCACTGTAACCAATGGTGATAACGTCGTCGTCGGCAGCGCGGACCGTTTGGCCCGGCGCAATCAGAAAGATCATGAATGCCAAAATAAAAAACCAGAACCACAAACTTGTTTTTTTCATTTTCCCCCTCCTCTTTTGTTTAATAAAGCAGGCGTTGATTGGTTAAAATGAGATAATAGCATCAGCTTATCCCCGAAATTGAATATATAACTCAGTCATGAATGTCAAGGTGGGATTATGTGACTGAATCACACTAGTTCAATCTTGCTGATAGCGATCCATATCTGGATTTTGACGGCGTCGGCCATTGTTCCATTCAAAACTGCCAGCAGATTGCTTCTTTCAATTCTAAATCAACACTTTGTGTAATCCCGCTGTTGCGGGACGAGCGTCAATTCTCCGCAGCGAGCTCGCGATATAATGACGTTCATTTCATGCCTCGACTGGTCACAAACTAAAAAAGGGGCTACGGACTGACTCCGTAACCCCTTGATTTTCATGGTAGGCGGTGCTGGGATTGAACCAGCGACTTCTACCGTGTGAAGGTAGCACTCTCCCGCTGAGTTAACCGCCCAAGTGCCGTTTGCTATAGCCTAAAGTTTTCCGCAATTCAAGTAAAAAGACTTCCTTTAATTCAGTCATAATAAAATTTGGAAAAGAAGCGTTGCCGCTGACCCTTCCGCCATTCGTTTAGCTTAAATGGCGGAAGGGATCGAGCGACGCTTTCAGCGTGACGCTGGAGAGGGTTTCGAACTACAACATTTCATAAATACCGGCTGCGCCCATGCCGCCGCCGATACACATGGATACGATACCACGTTTTCCGCCACGACGTTTCAGCTCATGCAGCAGCTGAGCGGTCAGTTTGGCGCCGGTGCATCCCAGAGGATGACCGATGGCAATCGCGCCGCCGTTGGGGTTGATGTCACCCGCCCAATAGCGGTCTTCGATACCGACCACGCGGCAGGAATAGATCGCCTGTGACGCAAAGGCTTCATTGATTTCATAAACATCAATGTCTTTTGGCGTCAAACCGGCCATTTTCAGAACCTTGGGAATTGCGTATGCAGGACCGACTCCCATTTCTTCCGCCAGACATCCGGCGACTGCATAATAGGCCAGTCTGGCAATGGGTTTCAGTTTTAATTCTTTGGCTTTCTCGGCCGTCATCAACATACAGAAAGCAGCGCCGTCGGTCATCTGAGAAGAGTTAGCCGCCGTTACTGAACCGCCTGCCTTGAAAGGTGATTTCAATTTTGCCATATTTTCCACCGTGGCCGGCCAACGCACACCGTCGTCCGTATCGAATGTCACATACTCTCTAATGCGTTTGCCATTTTTAATTTTATATTTAGCGGCCTTGATCGGAATAATTTCTTCCTTGAATTTTCCGGCCTTAATGGCTTCATGAGCGCGGCGGTTGCTTTCCACACCCATCTTATCCTGATCTTCACGCGAAATATTATGATTCGTCGCGATATTTTCCGCCGTGTTGCCCATGTTGATATATACATTGGGCATGCTGCCATCGAATTTCCAATCCGGATTCGGACGCATGGCAGAGCCACCCATCGGAATATGTGTCATGCTCTCGCAGCCACCGGCAATGATAATTTCCGACCAGCCGGCGCGAATCTTGGCCGTCGCATCGGCAATGGCCTGAAGACCGGACGCGCAGAAACGGTTGACGGTCATACCGGAAACGGAAATCGGAAGACCCGCTCCCATCGCCAGAATTCTTCCCAAATTCATTCCCGTTTCGGCTTCCGGGAAAGAACAACCGACAATCAAATCATCTATTTCTTCAGGCTTTACTTGCGGGACTCTGGCAAGCAAACCTTTGAGTACCTGGATACCATACTCATCCGCTCGGGTGCTGGCAAGACCACCCTTTCTTCGAGCGCCTGGACTTCTTACAGCTTCTACAATTACAGCATCACTCATGATTTTCCTCCTTCATTTCTAGAAGGCGCGGAGGCTTTTTCTCATTTTTCATCAACCGCCGCGCTCATTGTTTCATAATAAGTTAGTTACGCAGAGGCTTGCCCTTGGTCAGCATGAACATAATGCGCTCGTGCGTTTTCGTCTCACCCATCAGGCTGAGGAAAGCTTCTCTTTCCAGGTCCAGAATTTCCTGCTCCGAAACATAAGTGCCTTCCGCACAGTCGCCGCCAGAAAGAACATGGGCCACTTTTCTCGACACGACAAGATCGTAATCGGAGATAAAGTTACCGTACCTCATATTCATGATAATCGCGTCCACCAAGCCGCGGAAATTCTCGCCCATTACGGGAATCAAAGCCGGTCTGGGCGGTTTGTAACCGGCCAGCACCAGGGACAAAGCAATCTGCTTGGCTTCGTAGATCTGCTGATCGCGGCTCATGTTGATGGTTTCCGTCTTGCGGATATAGCCCAGTTCCATGGCTTCAGCCGCACTGGTGCCGACTTTGGCCATCGCGATATTTTCAAAAGCTTTGGCCATATGGTACTGCAAATTTAAACCGGCCTCTATGCAGCCGTCGGGAATGCCTTCGGTCAAACGAACCAGAATTTCTTTGCAGCCGCCGCCTGCGGGAATCACGCCGACACCGACTTCGACAAGACCCATATAGGTTTCGCCGTTCGGCAGGCAACGAGCGCCATGCATGGCCATTTCGCAACCGCCGCCCAGAGCCAACCCGGCAGGAGCCGTTACAACAGGCTTTGAGAGGTATTTCATTTTCATGTTGCCGTCCTGCAGGGCTGAAATGCTTTGCTCAAGCAGATCCCACTGACCTAACTGAGCAGCCGTCAGCACCGCGAAGACGTTGGCGCCCGCGGAGAAAGCCCGCTCATCATGATTGGCCACCACCATACCTTCGAAATCTTTTTCAACGATATCACAGGCTTCGGTAAGCATGACCGTCAGAGGTTCGTCAATCGAGTTCATCTTGGTATGGAATTCCAGACAGGCTATACCGTCACCAATGTCAATAAGGCTGGCGCTGCCGTTTTCTTTAATAATCTTATTGCGGCTTTTCAGCTCGGGCAACAGGATGATCTTGGAATTTTCTTCAATCTTGGCATAGCCCTTCTTTTCAAAGTCGTAGTAATATTTGCCGTCTGCTTTGTTTGTATAGAAAGACTCACAACCTTTCTTCAGCATTTCATCGATCTTCTTGGGAACTTTCAATTTCAGCTTCTTCATGACTTCGATAGCTTCTTTGACGCCCACGGCATCCCACATTTCGAAAGGACCCAGCTTATTATTATAGCCCCATTTCATGGCATTATCGACGGCCATGATATTATCGCAGATTTCACCGATCCGGTTGGCCGAATAGATGAAAGTTTTGCACAGGTACGCGCGCGTGAAATCACCGGCCTTGTCGCCTGCATTGAATACATGCTTAACGGAATCGGCAACATTTTCCAGCTTTTTCGCGGCGGAAATCGAGTCAAATTTCGGTTTGCCGGCGGGCACGTATTCCATCGTGTCGATATCCAGCATCAACTTGGCAGACTTGCCTTTGGCATCTTTGACTTTCTTGTAATATCCCTGCTTGGTTTTATTGCCGAGCCATTTGTTGGCGATCATTTTATCCAGGAAAGGCTCGCCCTTGAACGTATCCCTTGCTTCGTCATCAGGAACAGCGTCGTAGAGATTTTTCCCCACGTGGTATCCTACATCGAGACCGACGAGATCCATCGTCCCGAAGACGGCCGTGCCGGGATGACCAAGGGCTTTACCGACAATGGCGTCCACTTCATCAATTTTCAGTTTCTGTTCAAGCATTATTTTAATGCAATCAGATAAATCGAACACACCAATGCGGTTGCCAACAAAATTGGGGCTGTCCTTACAAATAACGACGCCCTTTCCCAGCGTCTCCTCGCTGAATTTCACCATGTAATCAACGATTTCTTTATTTGTATCCACGCCGGGGATGATTTCCATCAATTTCATGTAGCGGGGAGGGTTGAAAAAGTGCGTTCCCAGAAAATGTTTTTTCAGATTGGCGCTGAATTTTTCGCTGATGTCTTTAATGGGAATGCCTGAGGTATTCGTCGAAACAATACAAGTCGGTTTGATAACCTTTTCTACTTTTGCAAAAAGGTCCTGTTTGATTTTGAGGTTTTCGACAACAACCTCGCAAACCCAGTCCACATCGGCCAGCCACTTCAAATTGTCTTCAAAGTTACCGATTTTGACCATGGACGCGTTCTTCTTGGTAAAGAAACTGGCGGGTTTTGATTTCGTGACACCGGCCAGACCGTTTGCCGCAAAGCTATTGCGCCATGCGGGGCTTTTCTCCGTCAGGCCTTTCTTTTTGTCAGCATCCGTCAGTTCAAATGGAATGATATCGAGAAGGTAACACTCGATACCGGCATTAGTCAGATGAGCCGCGATACCCGCACCCATGACTCCCGCACCTAAAACAGCCGCTTTTCTGATCTTTAATGACATTATTCTCCTCCTTCTCTTTCTTATGAACCGCCAATTTGTTTTACGGCCCATAAATTGTTTGAGGCCAAGCTGCGCCTCCATTAACATTCATACCTCATTCGATATTTCATGAACCGTCTACCGGTTCACATGTCAGCTTAAACTATAATGACGAGCTTACCACATCCTTTCTCCAATATATTTCCGATCGTGAAAAACGCATCGCCGTAGAAAATCCAGCGAGGAGTTTTTCTGTTTTTTTTAGTAATTTTAATGGGATGGAAAAAAGATGTAAGCCTGGATAAATAATCAGGCTATTGAAACAGGTCGATAAAGCTTTTACTCTTGATGCTACTTTTCGATCATGAGGCCATGCAACGAAAAATATGATGGTAAAGACTTCAGGCATTCCGTGGCTCCCTTTCCACTTTGAAGAGAAGTCAAAAACAATTAATCAACCACCTCGCGAGCTCGCTGTCGAGGTATGAAATGAACGTCATTATATCGCGAGCTCGCTGCGGAGAATTAACGCTCGTCCCGCAGCAGCGGGATTGAAATTGATTTTGCCCTGCGGATACACCCGGGTATCAATTTCTGACGCTCAAGGGGAAAAAACTCTGAACCCCGAGGGATAACTTTTAGCCGCCTGCTGGGTTTTGGTCAATTACTGACTAAAGGTCAATGTGGTTATTAAACCAACCAGGGACTAAAGTCAAGGCAAATAAGTTATTTTTTGAGTTCTTCCAGATAATTTATCCGGCATTCAGGAAAATGGCAATTCCACTGAAGATTTTGGCATTTATCATACGGGATTGCTTCGTCGGTTTTTGGCCTCCTCTTGAAAAACTTCACTACAATTTGCCAGAACAAGGGGTCTTGCCACCCTTTAGTGGTGGT
>JANYAF010000122.1 GCA_025355175.1 Deltaproteobacteria bacterium
ATATGATTGACCAAATCCGCAGCAAGTACACCATCAGTGATGACGAGGCGCTTTACATCCGGCAAGTCACGGAAGCGAAAGTGGAAGACCCTGCTATTCGCGATACGGTTCAGAAGCATCGGGAAGACAGTATTTTGCTGGAAACCGCTTACCGGGGCCAGGTGAACGGCGAAATACAGGTTACTTATAATGACCTGGGACGCTATGACGAATTGACCGACGCAAAATATACCGATACGGGCGGTATTTTTGACAGCATGGCCATAACGGTCATCAAGACTCACTTACTGGCGGCATAAATAATGAAGAAGCGGATCAAAGACATCCCCAGGCAAGAAAGGCCGCGCGAGAAGCTGCTCCAGAGCGGCGCCGCGGCGCTTAGCGATCAGGAGTTGCTGGCGGTATTACTCGGTAAAGGAACGCCGGAAACGGACGTGATGACATTAGCCGCCAAGCTGGTTAAGGTCATAGACGATCAGGGTCTGAATGTCCGAGCGGACGACCTGCGGAAGTTCGACGGTGTGGGTGACGCAAAAGCCGCTTTGATTCTTGCGGCACTGGAGTATGCGCGGCGTAGGATAAAACCGGAAGGAGCAAAGATCGAAACGCCAGCCGATCTGCTTCCCCATGTGCGGCATTATGCGGACCGCAAGCAGGAACATTTTCTTTGTGCCAGCATTAACGGCGCAAATGAAATATTGAATATACGGGTCGTGTCCATCGGGCTTATTGATCGCACGCCGGTGCACCCGCGTGAGGTATTCGCGGATGCTCTGGTGGATCGAGCAGCAGCGGTTATCGTTGCACACAATCACCCTGCGGGAAGCCTTAAACCTTCAACTGCCGATATTGAGATTACTTCCCAATTGAAAGCGGCGGGCGTCGTGTTGGGCATTTCTTTACTTGACCACATAATCTTTAATCGCACCGGCTATTTCAGCTTTCTGGAAGCGGGGATGATTAAGGGCTGATAATTAGTGAAAACGGGACAGGACAATTATTTTCAAGACATAAGAGGGACGAGAGATAAGAGTGATGTTGTTTCCTTATCAACCTTCTCATTGTTCGCCGATCTTCAGAAGGTTTTGCCATGAATAAAAAAGCAGATATGTGGAAACCGGTTTTTAATATCAATACCGCCATCGCGCTTCGCTTGCACGGAACGCGTGACCTGAAAGGTTATGACGAAAAAAGAATTATGACACAATCTCGAAAGCCGGTGGCCAGTTTTAATACTCTTGGATGCCGACTACTTTGAAGGCTTTCGCCCAATGTTCGAATTTATAAAAAGCAAATGTTGATCAATAGAAATGACTAATACAATTATTTATGTCAAAGCGAAGGCTTAGCGGAGGGACAGATTCCGGTAATTGGAATTCATCACCAACAACACGATTAAAGCCGCAGGGATTAGGAACTGGACAATGAAAAAGGAGGAAGAGACGTGCAGGAGAAATCATTGGCAGTTTTTGAAAGTAAAAAAATTCGCCGCTATTACGATGAGCAAACAGAAATTTGGTATTTTTCGGTTATTGATGTTGTAGAAGCTCTGACCGTTTCCAAAAACCCGACCGATTACCTGAAAAAGTTAAGAAAAAGGGATACAGAACTTGGCGTCTACCTGGGGACAAACTGTCCCCAGGTAGAGATGCTCACAGAAACAGGCAAAAAACGGAAAACCCTTGGAGGTTCTGTCCAAAATATTTTGCGGCTTGTTCAGTCCATACCATCGCCGAAAGCCGAACCGTTTAAAAAGTGGCTGGCCAAAGTCGGATATGAACGTCTACAGGATATGAGTGATCCGGCCCGTTCGCTGGATCGTGCCCGTGAATACTGGCGAGAGCTCGGTAGGAGTGAAAAGTGGATTCAGCAGCGGATGATGGGGCAGGAAACCCGCAATAAACTAACTGATTACTGGAAAGACCACGAAATAACCAAAGAGGATGAATATGCGATACTTACTAATATTATTCACCAGGAATGGAGCGGAGTTTCAGTAAAGAAGCATAAGGATATAAAAGGTCTGAAAACGCAAAACCTGCGCGATCATATGAATGAGGCGGAATTGATTTTTACCGCACTGGCCGAGCTTTCCACTCGTGAGATAGCCGCAAGCGTGGATGCTACAGGTATGGTCGAAAATGCGGAAGCCGGGAAAAAAGGCGGAAAAATTGCTAAGAAAGCCCGGCTGGAGTTGGAGCAAAAAACCGGAAAAAGCGTAGTGACGAGCGAAAACTTTCTTCCTCCGGCAAAGAAGCAAAGAAAGATAGGATCAAAGGAATAGGAAAAAAACAGAGGGGTAATTTCAAAGAATAAGCCGGTGGGATCATGTCGATGTTAAAATAACCAGGTAGGAAACGCTCCAGAAAATCGGCAAAAGGTGCATACATGAAATACGATGAAGATAAAGTGGATGAATTCACCCTGGCGCTTCTCTATCTTGTCTCCCACGGTCGGGAAGAAAGTTTGGGCGCAAGAGCGTGGAAGGGTTTTGACTGGGACACATTAAACAGGCTCCACGACAAAGGATTGATATCGAATCCAGTCGGGAAAGCCAAGTCAATCGGCATGACGGAAGAAGGTTTTCTCAAGTCCCAATCGCTTTTTGAAAAACATTTTATGAAGAAGGCGGAAACGCTTGCATTTCCCGATTTTACGGTTGCTGCAAAACAGCGTTGGCAGCAAATCCCGGAAAAGACGAGGAAAGATATTCTGGATAACATCTGGTGCCCGCATTGCGGAACCGGCGGCTCCATGCAGCTTAAGAAGGGCGTCATTGAAGACCGTTGTCTTATCCTGCGGGGTACTTGTAAGAAATGTGGTAAAGACGTTGCCCGTCTGATCGAATCTGAATAATGATTATTAGATAAGAATGGGCCAGCTTGTCCGGCAGTAATATGGATGGGATTAATATTGAGGTCCTTATGTCAATGCCTGAACTTGCAGTATGTCAACCCAATCCATCCTCATTGCTGTTGTGAAAAAAAAATGACTATGGTAAATCAACGATCCGAGACCTTTGCACAACACCTCTTTACGTCATTCCGGGCTTGACCCGGAACCCAGGAAGTGCTTAATAATACTGGATTCCGTCTTTCGACGGAATGACAAAATTGCTGTTTTATACAATCATGCAAAGCTCTCGATCCTTATTCATCTTTAAAGGGATTTTGACATGATTGACGTTTTAAAAAGGGTTCACGCGCACATGCCATACCATCTTCTACCTCAGTATCTGCCGATGATTCTGGAGAAGAAGCTCAATCTGGAAATTTATTTCAGTCATTATACGTTACAATCACTGGATAAAAAAAAGTGCGTCGAGACCGCTCACAGATTAAAGGATGCCGGATTGAAAGTGACTTTTCACGCTCCTTTTGTAGATCTGCGTCCCGGTGCGCTCGATGATCAGATCCGAAAGAGCAGCCTGGATCGGATTCGGCAGGTGTTTGACCTGACACCGAATTTTCAGCCGCTGAAAATTGTCTGCCATCCGTCCTTTGACGACCGCTACTATGTGGACTGCGATGATTTGTGGCTGGAAAACAGCGTCAATTTCTGGCGTCAGCTTATTCCGTTGGCCAAAGACGCAGCGACCATCATCGCTCTGGAAAATGTTTATGAAAAAGAACCGCACATTTTAAGCCGTCTGTTTGAAATGCTTGCTTCGGATCAGATTTGTTTTTGTTTTGACACGGGGCATTTCAATGTCTTTTCCTATGCGCCTTTGAAAGCCTGGATGGAGCAGATGGGCCGTTATATCGGTCATCTGCATCTGCATGATAATTTCGGCAAGTTTGATGAGCATCTGCCGGTGGGCGCGGCGACGTTCCCCTTCGAGCGATTTTTCATGGCGCTGAAAGATATGAAAGCCAGACCGACAATCACGCTGGAGGCGCATGCTCAGGAACATCTTTGGCAGTCGGCGGTTAATTTGCAAAAAATGTCGCTTTGGTATGACGGGGATAAGGCGGATTAAAAGCCTGTCGCGGAGAATAATGTGATTAAGTATTTGCTCAAAAGAGTCCTCTTTATGATTCCGCTTCTGCTCGGCATCACCGTTATTTGTTTTTTTGTGATGCGCCTGGCGCCCGGATCGCCCACGGATTTGCAGACGCAGATGAATCCGAAAGCGTCGACCGAGATGAAAGAGCGTCTGATGAGTCTGTATGAACTGGATAAGCCCATCCATGTGCAATACTGGTCCTGGCTGAAAAAGCTGGGGCGAGGTGATTTGGGCACTTCCTTTTCATCCGACCACCGGAAGGTGGCAGACAAGATTCTGGAGCGTCTGCCGATCACAGTTATTATCAATTTTCTATCGCTGATCATTATTATCGCAGTGGCTGTGCCGATTGGCGTTTTGTCGGCGGTTCATCAGGATTCGCTTTTTGATAAAGTGACCGCTGTGCTTGTGTTTATCGGTTTTGCTGTGCCGACCTTCTGGCTGGCGTTGCTCATGATGATTTTTTTCGGCATTCATCTGGGGTGGCTGCCGATTTCGGGATTGCGGTCCCTCAATTATGAATATCTCAGTGCCTGGGGGCAGTTGGCGGATCTGGTCAAGCATCTGATTCTGCCGGTCTTCATATCCGCTTTCGGAGGATTGGCCGGACTTTCCCGCTACATGCGGGCCAATATGCTGGAGGTCATCAGGCAGGATTACATTTTGACGGCGCGCGCCAAGGGGTTGAGCGAAAGACAAGTGATTTATAAACATGCCTTGCGCAATGCGCTGTTGCCGGCGATCACCATCCTGGGATTGTCCATCCCCGGCCTGATCGGAGGTAGTGTCATCTTTGAAACTATTTTTGCGATTCCGGGCATGGGGCAGTTGTTTTACCTGTCGGTGATGGCTCGTGACTATCCGACGGTCATGGGGATATTGCTGATTGGCGCGATTTTGACGTTGGTGGGGAATTTGATTGCCGATTTGTCGTATGCGCTGGCGGACCCGCGCATCCGCATTTCGTGAAAGAGTAAAACGATGGGTTTCTGGAAAATGTTTTATAAAAACAAACTGGCGCTGACCGGCTGTGGTATTGTAATCTTACTGTTTGTCGTGTCGCTCCTGGCGCCCGTGCTTGCGCCTTACGATCCCGGCGCGATTGATCTGAAAAATGTCCTGGCGCCGCCGTCCGGTGAACACTGGTTTGGCACGGATCAGCTGGGGCGCGATGTTCTTTCCCGGATGATTTGGGGAGCGCGCATTTCGCTGAAGGTAGGTTTTGTCGCCACGGGTCTCGCAATTCTCATCGGGATGGTTCTGGGCGCCGTTGCCGGTTTCTACGGTGGTTGGATCGATGCGGTGATCATGCGATTTGTGGATGTCATGCTTTGTTTTCCCGCCTTTTTCCTGATCCTGGCGGTGATCGCCTTTCTGGAGCCTTCGATCTGGAATATTATGATTGTGATTGGGCTCACCGGCTGGATGGGGGTGACTCGTCTGGTGCGGGCGGATTTTGTCTCGCTTCGTGAGCGGGATTTCGTGCGGGCGGCCCGGGCCATAGGCGCAAATGATGCCCGGATTATTTTTATGCACATTCTACCCAACGCGCTGGCGTCCATTCTGGTAGCGGCTACCCTCGGCATTGCCGGTGCGATTCTGACGGAGTCGGCTCTGAGTTTTTTGGGAATCGGCGTGCAGCCGCCGACGCCCAGCTGGGGAAATATTCTGACGGCAGGCAAAGATAATATCGATATTGCCTGGTGGCTGTCGCTTTATCCGGGTCTGGCGATTCTTATCACGGTGGTCGGCTATAATTTATTGGGTGAAGGCATACGCGACGCGTCCGATCCGCGCCTGAAAAGATAATCCCATGATTATAGACGGCAACTGTGTCATCGAACTTGAGTATTTATTTTATGCCACAATTCATAAAAACTCTTGGGGCTTGATTATGTTGTTAAAATAGAATACTAGTCAGCCATAGTTAAGAATGAATATGAAAAAGTTTACAGGCTATCTTTCCCAGGAGGATTTAAATGCCCAGAAGAATCAACTCAGAATTACTCAAAACCGACCGCCGAATCATTTCCCGCAAGTTGCTGATCGGTGAATTATCAGAAAAAGATTTATCCTCTCTTTTAAAAAAGCTGCCCGATATGGCGGATAATGCAGAAGAAATTCCGTTTCAGGCCAACGAAAAGTAGGCGTTATGCTGGTTGACTCCCATGCCCACCTGGAGATGAAAGAATTCGATTCCGACCGTAAGGACGTGATCGAACGGGCCAGCCTCGCAGGTGTTGACTGTATCATCACAGTGGGAACAAATCCGGGCTTGAGCCGTAAGGCGTTATCGATTGCCCGTCAATACGAAAACGTTTATGCAACCGTCGGCGTTCATCCCCATGATGTGGCCAAATCAAACGACAAATCATTCGATGAACTGAAGGTACTGGCACAAGATCCGAAAGTTGTCGCCTATGGCGAAATTGGTCTGGATTTCTTTCGCAATATTTCACCGCGTGAAAAACAAATAGAAATGTTTGCCAAGCAACTGGAATTGGCGAACGAACTCAATCTGCCGGTGATTATCCATGACCGCGACGCTCATGAGGAGACGCTCAGCATGGTGAAATCCTCCGGCATCCGCTGGGGTGTCTTTCATTGTTTTTCCGGCGACTGGGCCATGGCCAAGAAGTGCATTGATCTGGGTTTTTACATTTCCGTGCCCGGTGTCGTGACTTTTGATAAGTCTAAAGTGTTGCATGAAGTTGTAAGACAGGCGCCGCTCGATTCGATCCTTTTAGAAACAGACTGTCCTTATCTGACGCCCGTCCCGCATCGCGGTAAAAGAAACGAACCGTCATTCATTATCCATACGGCAAAGAAAGTCTCTGAAATCAAGGGCATGACCTGGGAAGATGTGGCGCAAACGGCAGCCGTTAACACCCGGAAGCTTTTCCGCATCAAAACCTCTCCCGCTAAATAGCTCGGGCGATTTTTTACAAAATCTGATAGAAAATCTGACCATGAAAAACGAAGTCGATCAATCAATGAAGAAAGCTGTCGTTTTGCTCTCCGGCGGTATTGATTCTGCCACCACACTGGCCATTGCCCGGAGCAGGGGATTTGAGGTATGTGCCTTGAGCTTCCGGTATGGTCAACGTCACATGGTTGAGCTTGAAGCAGCCGTGCGCATTGCCCAAAGCTATTCCGTGACTCAACACCTGACGGTTGATATTGATCTGCGTCGTATCGGGGGATCCGCTTTGACCAGTGACCTGGACGTTCCCAAGAGCCGCTCCGTGCAAGAAATGGGGAAGGATATTCCAATCACCTACGTTCCGGCGCGCAATACCATCTTTCTTTCTTATGCTTTGGCGTGGGCGGAGGTGATCGGGTCGTCCGACATTTTTATCGGTGTGAATGCCCTGGACTACAGCGGCTATCCGGACTGCCGTCCGGAATATATTGAGGCCTACGAACGCATGGCCAACCTGGCAACTAAAGCCGGTGTGGAGGGCAAACAAAAATTAAAAATTCATACACCGCTCATCGCGTTAAGCAAGGCACAGATTATTCGCAAAGGCATGAAATTGGGCGTTGATTATTCCATGACGCATAGTTGCTACGATCCGGGAACGGACGGCGCTGCCTGCGGTCAGTGTGATTCCTGTCTGCTGCGTTTGAAAGGCTTTCAGGAAGCGGGGCTGAAGGACCCAGGGAAGTACAAGGCGTGAAGCGTATCTCGTGACCCCCTTGCAGGGGGCGCGAGCGTGAATCGAGAGAGATGTAAAGAGGTAGGGAACGGTCTAGTGACCTTCAGGTTATCGTGACCGTTACCGCCGCTGAAGGTAAAAAGATTAATTTGAGTTATCACATCAAAGAAATATTTTATTCGGTCCAGGGGGAAGGCTATTGCAGTGGCCGTCCAGCGGTTTTTTGCCGTTTTGCCGGATGTAACTTGTGGTCCGGTAAAGAAGAAGACCGAAAAGATGCACTCTGCAAATTTTGCGATACGGATTTTGTCGGGACGGACGGCACAGACGGCGGATCATATAAAACCGCAGGCCTTTTGGTCCAAAAGATAGCTCAAAACTGGCCGCAATCAAACGGTCGCCGCTTTGTGGTTTGCACCGGCGGAGAACCCTTGCTGCAGATCGATGACGAGTTGATTGCCGCCCTGCACGAGGCAAATTTTGACATAGCCGTGGAGACCAACGGCACGCTCGCAGCGCCTGCGGGCATTGACTGGATTTGTGTCAGTCCCAAAGCCTCTGTGGAATTGGCGCAGGTAAGCGGTCATGAGTTAAAACTGGTCTATCCGCAGGACGGAGCCGATCCTGAACAATATGTAAAACTGAATTTCCGGCATTTTTTTCTGCAGCCAATGGACGGCGCTGGTCAGGAACAGGCCACAAGGCAGGCCATGGCGTATGTTCTGAAGCATCCCGAGTGGCGAATCAGTGTGCAGTTGCATAAAATATTAGGTGTTCGATAAGGAATAAAAAATGGAAATTTATAAAGTATTCAAATTTGACGCGGCGCATCAGCTGCCCTGTGTCCCTGTCGGCCACAAATGCGCCAAACTGCACGGCCATTCCTTCCGCGTTGAAATCCACATCCGGGGTAATGCCGACCCCCGCACCGGCTGGGTGATGGATTTTGCCGACATCTCGGCCGCTTTTGAGCCGGTTCTGGATCAATTGGACCATAAAAATTTAAACAACATCGAGGGTCTGGAAAATCCCACCTCGGAAAACTTATGCCAGTGGATCTGGCGGCGTCTTCGACCCGTACTGCCGCAATTGTATAAGATCATCGTTCAGGAAAGCCCGGAATCCGGCTGTATCTATGAAGGGGAAGATTAATTGTATTAACAACGGGAGTGGTGAATCGTGACTTCCGACGCACTATTAGAAAAATATAACGCTTTAGTGGCCGAAAACGAAACTTTGAAAAAGGAAAATGAGCGGCTCAGAGCGAAATTGCGCGACATTCTTCCTTCGCCAAGCGATGATGTAATCTTCCCCGCCCCATCAAATGAGAGCATTCAACCATTGGTGTTGCTGTCCGAAATCCCTCCATCAGAAAAGATAAAGTTATTCATGACGCTTTTTAAAGGCAGAGATGATGTCTATGCCAAACGATGGGAAAACAAGAAAGGTGATACAGGATACTCACCCGCATGCCGTAATGAATGGAAATCAGGCGTCTGCCGAAAGCCGCAGGTCAAATGTTCCGTCTGCGCTCACAGGACGTATGACGAATTGACGGAGCAGATTATCGAGGATCATCTGCGAGGGAAGGTCATTGTCGGCATATACCCTTTGTGCATGGATGAAACATGCCGTTTTCTGGTGATGGATTTTGACGACGAAGGCTGGCAAAGAGATATTACAACGCTTCGCTCCGTTTGTTTGGCGTTCGATATATCCGTTGTTGTGGAGAGATCAAGATCAGGTGATGGCGCGCATGCCTGGTTTTTCTTTGAAACGCCGATCCCTGCTGCATTGGCAAGAAAATTCGGTTCTGCATTAATTACTTGCTCCATGAGCAGGCATCATGAGCTATCCTTCAAATCCTACGATAGATTATTTCCGAACCAGGATACCATGCCTAAAGGTGGCTTCGGCAATTTAATCGCTCTGCCATTGCAGAAAAAAGCGCGTGAACTCGGCAACAGTGTTTTCATTGATGAAAATTTCAATCCTTATGAAAATCAGTGGGAATTTTTATCCGCCATTCAAAAAATGTCTGCGGAAAGCGTTGCAATGCTTGCGGCGTACTTGAGCGGGCCGGATGAGTTGGGCGTGTTGAAAAAAGATGATGAAGAAATAGAAAAGCCGTGGGAGCCAAAGCCCCGGATCGGTCTTACTGCTCAGGATTTTCCAAAAGAAATGGTGTTAGTCCGTGCCAACATGATTTTTATTCCTAAAGCCGGTATTTCACAAAAAGGCTTAAACGCAATGCAACGGCTGGCTGCGTTTAAAAATCCTGATTTCTATAAAGCTCAGGCCATGCGCCTGCCGACCTACAACAAGCCGAGAATTATTTCATGTTGTGATGAGACACCCGACTATCTTTGTCTGCCTAGAGGATGCGAAGGGGACATCATAGCGCTTTGTGCTGATGCGGGCGTCACACCTGCCTGGTTGGATAAGACACAAAAAGGAAAAAGCATTCAAGTGGATTTTACTGGTATGCTCAGGGACGAGCAGTGTCAGGCCGTTGATGAATTGTTAAAACATGAAAACGGTGTTCTTTCGGCAACCACGGCTTTCGGCAAGACAGTGATTGCTGCAAAATTGATTGCCGAGCGCAAGGTCAATACGTTGATTCTTGTCCATAGACAGCAGCTTCTTACCCAATGGACGGAAAGGCTTACGGAGTTCTTGAAAATCGATGAAGTCCTGCCCGCTATGGAAAAGAAGCGCGGACGCCAAAAAAAGAAAAATGTGATCGGATTGATTGGCGCCGGGAAGAAGAGTCCCGGCGGGATTGTGGATATTGCGATCATGCAATCTTTGAGCAGTGGTGGCGACGTTAAAGAGCTTGTGAAAGATTACGGCATGGTGATTGTCGATGAATGTCATCATGTCTCGGCGTTCAGTTTTGAACAGATCCTCAAGACCGTTACGGCAAAGTATGTCTATGGTTTGACGGCCACGGCGGCAAGGCAGGACGGTCATCATCCGATCATCTTCATGCACTGCGGCCCCATCCGGTATCGCGTGGATGCAAAACAACAGGCACGCTTGCGGCCTTTTGAACATTACATTATTCCAAGATTCACAAATTCCCGATTGTCGTTTGAAATGGACGAAAAAGATTATTCCATTCAGGAACTTTATTCCGAAATTGTGTCAAACGACTGGCGAAACAGGCTAATCACCGATGACGTCATTAGGAGTTATTCCGAAGGCAGAAACTGTCTTGTCCTGACTGAAAGAACCGCGCATGTCGATGTGTTGGCAAAGATGCTGCAAGGAAATATTCCGGATGTTATTTCGCTGACCGGACGCGCAAGCGCAAAAGAAAAGAGGGAAGCGTTCATCCGGATCAATGAAACGCCTGCCGGGCAATCATTGACGTTGTTGGCAACGGGTAAATATATCGGTGAAGGTTTTGATGAACCAAGGCTCGATACGCTTTTTCTGGCGATGCCAATATCCTGGAAGGGAACCGTTCAGCAGTATGCAGGCCGCCTGCACCGTCTCTTTGCCGGCAAGGAAAATGTCCAAATTTATGACTACGTGGATAGTCAGGTCAGGGTCTTTTCGAAGATGTATAATAAGAGATTGGCTGGTTATGCGTCACTGGGCTACAAGGTCCGGGCGGAGGGCCTGTCCGAAAATTCCATGGACATTATCTTTGACCATCAAAATTTCCAACCTGTTTACGAGAATGACTTGGCAGTCGCACGAAAAGAAATTGTGATTGTCAGTCCTTTTGCCACAAAAAGACGAATTCAGCAAGCATCGCCGTTGATTGCCGCCGCTTTACAAAAGCAGATCAAAGTCGTCATTATGACGCGACCTGTTACGGACTATAAAGACGACAAAGCTCTGCGGGAGATTTTTACAGAGTTGGAATCCATGGGGCTGCAAATTATTTTCAAATCCAACATCCATCAAAAATTCGCGATCATCGACCAAAGTATTGTCTGGTACGGCAGCATCAATCTGCTGGGTTATGGCCGATCGGAAGAAACAATGATGCGCTTGGAAAGCGCTAATATTGCTCGTGAGTTGGTGAGAAGCCTTGAATAAATAGATTCCTTTTATCCCGAAGTTTCAGAATTTGTTGCCTTTAGAAAATTGCATAAGATGAAATCCTGTGGTACACTTTTAACCAAATTATGGAGGTATTTTTTATGCATGGTAAAGAAGACATCATTCAGGAGGCTGCCGCCCTGCCTGTAGAACAGCGTATCATCCTTGTTGACTCCATCCTTCGCACCCTGAACATTCCGAATCCTGACATCGATGCGCAATGGGCAGTGGTTGCCAGACGCCGGCTTGCCGAACTTCGATCCGGACATGTCCAGCCTGTTCCAGGTGAACAGGTTTTTGCACAAATCAAGAAGCGGTTCGAACGATGACATTTGATTTTCATCCGGATGCAGAAAAGGAATTCCTTGAGGCAATTGCGTACTACGAAAACTGCGCACCGGGATTGGGAGAAGATTTCTCTCTGGAAGTCTATTTCACCATACAGAACATATTGTCCTATTCTCATGCATGGCCAATTCTTGAAGATGATATCCACCGATGTTTGACCAATCGTTTTCCATATGGTGTTCTATACAGTATTGAATCTGATTGTATTTACATCCTTGCCGTTATGCAGCTTCATCGGGATCCGAACTACTGGAAGTCCAGGCTCTAGAGCGGCATAATTGCATTGTAAATAATGCAAAATAATATTGACAATAAATAATGTATTACATATAATGCATCCATGCTATTTAATATCGGACAACAAATTAGGCAAGCACGGAAGAAACGCAAGATTTCTCAGTCGGAATTGGCGAAATCCCTGGGAATGAGCCGGACCACAATCGGACAGATCGAAAACGGAACCGTGCAGGAAATCGGTGTGCGCAAACTGATTCGCCTGCTTGAATTTCTGGGGTTGGAACTGCGTATAAGGCCGGCAGGTCAACCACCAACGCTGGAAGAACTTCGTGAAGGGGAGGAAAGCTGATGGCGGGAGTGCCTTCGCTTGCCGTGTGGGCTGCCAATCAACGCTCCGGCCTTCTTGCACGGGAACCAGGCAGCAAATATGTGTTTTCTTATAGTCCGAATGCCGATCCTGGCGCGCAGGTATCACTGACCATGCCGGTGCGACTGGAAAGCTGGACAAGCCGCGACCTGCATCCCATTTTCCAGATGAATCTTCCGGAAGGCGCGCTGTTAGAAGCAATCCGCCGGGCAATCGCCAAAGTCATCGGGGAAGATGATTTATCCATTCTTCGTGTAACCGGCGGTAATCAGGTAGGGCGAAACCGGTTTGCGCTTCCCGATGACTCATCGCCTCATATTTCCGAGACATCCGAATCGCTGGATGCACTGCTTGCCTATCCCGATACCACAGAACTTTTTCATGAACTGGTGGCGAAATATGCGCAAAGCTCCGGAATATCAGGGGTTCAGCCCAAGGTGCTGCTGGATGCCTCCGAGCGCGGCACTTTGACGCAAGCAGGCTACATCGTGAAGTCGTGGGGTTCGGATTACCCGTATCTGGCCGCCAATGAGTATTTCTGCATGACAGCGGCCAAACGTGCCGGACTTGCCACCCCGGATTTTTTTCTCTCCGACAATGGCGGTCTTTTTATTATGAAAAGATTTGACATAACGGCAGAAGGCACATCGATCGGCTTTGAGGATATGTGCAGTCTTCAGGCATTGGGAACAGCAAAAAAATATGTCGGCAGTTATGAACGTGTTGCCAAAAGCATCAGTGATTTTGTTTCCGGCAATCGTCTTATGGAAGCCAGAAAACAGTTCTTTGCGACACTCGTGTTGTCAGTCATGATACGAAACGGCGACGCGCATTTGAAAAACTTTGGCGTCTTGTACACCACACCCATGGACGAAGTTCAACTCGCGCCGGTGTATGATCTGGTGACCACGACGGCCTACATCGCCAAAGATGTTCCGGCGCTGACCCTTGCCGGGACAAAGAAGTGGTGGCCGAAAAAAATGCTGGAGCGTTTTGCCGTGGCCCATCTTTCTTTGCCGATGCCGGTGGTTTCAGCCACTTTCAACCGGATGGCCGAAGCGGTCACGGAAACAAGGGCGTTAATCCCGGCCTATATTGCAGAACACCCGGACTTTCAAGAAATCGGCAAGCGATTGATGGCATGCTGGGACGAAGGCGTGAAGGGACTGATGGCGTAAAAAATAATCGAGTAATTATTTCTTGACACTGAATTCCTGTGGTTCAAAAAGAATGATTGAATCAGCAAAGCGTATTGTCTCATACGGCAGCATCAATCTAGTGGGGTATGGCCGTTCGGAAGAAACTATGATGTGCCTGAAAAGCACCGGTATTGCCTGCGGGGTTGAACCAGCAAGAGTGGATCTGGCGGCGTCTTCGACCCACACTTCTGCAATTGTATAAGATCATCGTTCAGAAAAGCCCGGAATCCGGCTCAATCTATCAAGGGGAAGAATAAAGAGTAATTTTTTTATTTAAAATCATAAACATTGAAGATGATTAAAAATATTTCTTGCGTTTGCTTTTTTATCTGCTAAGAAAAAACGAACGTTCGATATCAATCTTTGAGCGTTTGTCAAAAAAATCTTGGTACCCGTCCCGTATTAGCAAGGGATAAAAAATATTATTTTTAAGGAGGGAAGTATGTCGTTAAATCAGTTAATAGATTCACGTGATGTCCGTTTTACCCTGTTTGAAATGCTGGAGCTGGAGAAACTGAGCCGGTTTGAGGCATTCAAAGATTTTGACCGGAGCGTCTATGAAGATACGCTCGAACTGGCAGAAAAGATTGCCATCCAGCAGTTTTATCCGACCAATGCCGAAGGGGACAAGACGGGCCTGAAGTTCGATCCCAAAACGGGCGAGGTCAAGGTTCCCGAATCGTTCAAAAAGGGATTCAATGCCTATATCGAGTCAGGATTCCATTCCCTGGCCCTGCCTCAGCAAATGGGCGGGATGGGCCTCCCCTCCAGCATCTCGATGGCCTGCGCCGAGTATTTCAATGCCGGAAACACATCCCTGACAATGTATTGCGGCTCGATCACCGGGGCGCTCGCCATCATCGCCCCCTTCGCTAATAAGGAACTCTATGACATGGTTGTTCCCAAGCTGCTGGAAGGAAAATGGGGCGGCACCATGTGTCTGACGGAGCCGGGCGCCGGATCCGATGTCGGGGCTCTGAAAACAAAGGCGGTCAAGCAAGCCGATGGTACCTATCTGATCACCGGCTCAAAGATTTTCATCTCCAACGGCGAACACGACATGAACGAGAACATCATTCACCCGGTACTCGCGAGGATCGAAGGCGATCCGGAAGGGACCAAGGGGATCTCGATCTTCGTCGTTCCCAAAGTCCTCATCAACAAGGATGGTTCCCTGGGCAAGCGCAACGACATGATCTGTTCGGGCATCGAGCACAAAATGGGCCTTAAAGGAAACGCCACCTCCTCGCTGAATTTTGGCGATAACGGCAAGTGCGTCGGCTACCTGCTGGGCAAAGAACGCGAAGGCATGAAGGTCATGTTCCATCTCATGAACGCAGCCCGCATCCACACGGGTGTCCAAGCCCTGGGTTGCTCCAGTGCCGCTTACCTGCACGCTGTAACTTACGCCCGCAACAGGGTTCAGAGCGCCCTCATTACCAATCCCAAAGGCGGCCCCGTGACCATCATCAATCACCCGGACGTGAAGCGGATGCTCCTTTACATGAAGAGCAACGTCGAGGGGATGAGTATGCTGTGCCTCTTCCTTGCCTATCACGAGGATATCATGCATGCATCGAAAGATCCCGAAGAAGTGAAAAGAGCGACCGGTATCGTCGAAATCCTGACTCCGATCGTGAAGGCCGGCATCTCCGACGCCTCCTGGCTCGTCACCGCCGAGGCGATGCAGGTTTACGGTGGTTACGGCTTCTGCCAGGAATACCCGGTCGAACAGTACGCCCGCGACACCAAAGTTTTTTCGATCTATGAGGGGACCAACGCCATCCAGTCGCTCGACCTGGTCATGCGCAAGATTCTCATGAATCCCGAGATGTACAACTACTCCCAGCTCAAGGAATGGATGAATGGCACGATTGCGAAGGCCAAAGGCGTCGTCGACGACAAGTATGTCAATCCGGTCGTCGACGGTCTGGCAAAACTCGACGAGATGATCGAGATGATGAAGAAGCAGATGAGCGAAATGAAGATTCTCCTTCTGCTCAATAACGCAACACCCTTCCAGCAGGCCATGTATCCGCTGATTCTGGCCTGGCTGCATCTGTGGAGCCTCACCATCACCACTCCCAAAGCCAAAGCGTTGTTGGGCGATGCCAAAGGCGCCGACCGGCAGAAGATTCTGGCCGACAACCCGGAAGCCGCCTACTACAGCGGCCGCGTGCTGTCGTCGCAGTTTTTCATCGGCGCGGAATTTCCCAAATTCTACGGCCGCCTTGCCTGCATCATGAACAACGAAGGCGCCGCGCTGAAGGTCGAGGCGGACAACTTCACCGGGGCGCTGAAAGAGTAAATAGATGACGACGACGAAACTTAGGCATAAATCCTTAAAGATAAGAAAGGAAAATTAAAATGAAAGCTGAAGACGTAAAGAAGATTGCAATGATCGGTGCAGGGGATATGGGACACGGAATCGCGGCATCCTGCTTGTTGGGCGGTTATGCCGTTGTTTTGAGGGACATCGAACAGAAGTTTGTGGATAAAGGAATGGCCGGTATCAAAGCCAGCTTTGACAAATTCAAGGAAAAAGGAAAAGTGACGCCGGAGGCATACAATGACGCTCTGGCGCGTCTTACCCCGATGGTGGATTTGCAGACAGCCGTGAAGGATGCGGATTTCATTATTGAAGCCGTGCCGGAAAAACTCGAACTCAAAAGAAGCGTCTTTGCCGATCTGGACAAGTTCGCCCCCAAGCACGCCATTTTGGCGTCGAACACATCCAATATCAGCATCACGGACATTGCTTTGGCTACACAGAGACCGGAGAAGGTGATCGGCTATCATTTTTTCAACCCGGCCATTCTGATGAAACTGGTGGAAGTCATCAAAGGCGGCAAGACATCCGACGAATCTATTCAGATCGGCTATGACATCGCCAAAAAAATTAAAAAAGTTCCGGTTATCGTTAGGAAAGACTCGCCGGGGTTCATTTACAACCGGGTCAACGAACCGACGTTGCTTTTACTTTCCAAAATTCTGGAAGCGGGCCATCCCACGCCGGAAGAGTTTGACGCAGCGTTTAAGCCCATCATGGCGATGGCGCCATTCGAACTATTGGATTATGTCGGCATTGATGTCGCTGTGCATGGTTTGGAATATTTTGCGTCAGTGCTTTCCAAGGATTACAAGCCGTCCGATGCCATCGAGTCTTATTTGAAGTCAGGCAACCTCGGCAAAAAAACCGGCAAGGGTTTTTATGACTGGTCTAAGGGCAGACCGGCCATTGATCTGGCCAAGGCGACCAAGGAATTCGACCTGAATCATCTGGTCGCGTTACAGGTCAACGAAGCGACGAAAATTCTGGAAGAAGGCGTGGCGGATGATCCCAAGGAAATCGATCTGGCGATGGCTAATGGCGGCGGGTCTCCTTTTGGTCCCTTTGCGCTCGCTCAGGGGATTGGTTATCCGGTTCTCCTGGTAAAGCTTGAAGAAGTATACAAAAAGTTCCCTCTAGATATTTTTAAGGCCACAAAAATGATGAAAGAAGGCAAAATCAAAGTGTGATATCGCCCTAAAAAATTCTCCCTAATGTCCATTCCGGTTGGCTCAGTTCGCGTAATTGGGGGTGGCATTAGCGGAGATTTTTTTGATTAGCGCGGATTATTCGGCTGGTTTTCGATATTTGTGTCCAGCATAGCCACAACCCCAAAGATCTCAGCAAATGCCGGGTCCGCATGCATTCCCCGGTGCCAGGAAGATCGTCCATAGTGCGAAAACAATCACGAACACAGCGGCAGGAATGGCTATAAATGCAAAAAATTTAGCGATAATATCGGTCACATCTTCACCGTCTTTAATCTCGCGAAACATGCTTCTGTTCATTCGGGAACTCTTCTCGGCGTGTCGATTCTAATAATGGGTTTGGGTTGAACGTCAATACTGTGTAATTCTCGCTATCTTCCGCCTGATGATTAATATTAATAGGTTTGACTGCTCTTTGTGGGGCGATAAAGGCGCATTCGTTGCCTTGTTTGTCATAAAAATAAGGCGCCTTCCCTTCTTCATAAATAACCACTGCCGGATTTCCATGATATTTGTACAGACGTTTCCATTCTTGTTGGACATTCTCTTGCCTGAAAGATTCTTCCAACGCTTGTCTGTAAGGATTTGTCGATGAGGATGGCAGGTATAGATAGGAGGTTGCATCGAGAAAAGCAAAAATTAGAATCAGGGAGGTCATGACTGTAAGATAGAAGTTGTATTTTCTCAGATGAAAAACAAACTTCGTATATTTATTTACTTTCATCTTTATCATGAGTTGCTTCCCTCTTTCTCTTAAAGGGGGCCGGATCAATAAGAAACACCTTACCGGTCCCCCAACCCCGATGCGCCTATCTCATAAAATAATTTCATGTTCGTCTTTTAAACGACCCGTCGCCCCTGAATGACTCTGACGAGTACAACAATTATTGCAATGACCAGCAGGACATGAATAAAAGAACCCATCGTATAACCTGTCACCAGCCCCAGAGCCCACAAAATTAACAATACTACGGCAATTGTCCACAACATATGATTCTCCTCTCTGATAATTCATTCTCATTGCCTTCCGGTACACTCCCGTACCGGAAGGCAATGAGTGGTTAATTTGATCCCGGACTTTACTCGATGGTCATCCGGTTATTTATACTCGTTACACCATTTACGTCGTTGGCGAATTTGGAAGCCAGATCTTTTTCAGCAGCATTTTTCGCCTTGCCGGTCAATGTCACAACACCCCTCTTTGTGGTGACTGAGGTATTGATGCCACTGGTCGAGCGGTGATAGAGCAGCGTCATCTTAACCTGAGCGGTGATGGACGCGTCATCAATCTTAGAGACGACCGTTTGTTTCTTTTTCGGGGTTTTTCCTATGATCATCTCATTATTGACGCCTTTGACCCCTTCGACATCTTTTGCGTATTCGGTTGTCAGATCCTTTTGTGCCTGGCTTAATGTATCGCCTTTCAGGGTGACGATGCCGTCTTTGGTGCTAACCTCCGTCATGGCGCTCACGTTCCGATGAAACAGGAGTATGGTTTTTACTTTCGCTGTGATCCATGCATCCGTATTATCAGCGGGACGTTCCCCTTTGATTTCCAGTTTGTTGTCTACGCTCTTAACCCCCGGCAAGCCTGCTACGGTCTCGTGGGCTAATGTTTTGTGTGATTCTTGGGAGACAGTTCCCGTTAAGGTCACAGCGCCATTTACGGACTGGATTTTAATATCATCACCCTGAAGATAGGTCTGGAATACATACGACTTTTTGGCGGATGATTCGATACGGCTGTCCATCTTGGATGCATACACGGGCATGCTGAGTGCCAGAAGCGCCACTGCTGCCAATATCATTACTGCGAGTCTATTCATTGTTTTCATTTGTCCGTTCTCCTTTTGTTGTTACTGTTGTTGTTTGAACTCTTTTATCCCGCAAGGCATCAATCCTTGCGGGGTCCTATTTATAAGAGATGCGCAAACCAATCAGCGGATTAACGCAAAAATGCCAATGGTAATGAGATAGACCGTGACGATATAACTCAATATCGGGACCTGATCCCTGGCGCATGGTTGCAGGATGTTCAATTTCATGGTTACTCCACTCAAAAAAGACTGATTGTTAAATGATTCATTGCGCGACCTTTTAAGTCTCCTCCATCCCCGCAGGACTGAAAACGGTGTGGAATCTCCTTTCATACGGACCTTGGAGAAGATTCTGTGCACTACCCCGGAACACACTCGCGTTCTCCGATTTCATGTGGTTCATAAGATTTTCCCTGGTGTCCCATTCTTCGAGAAAAAAGAGTCGATCTTCATTCTCGATACTCTGGCAGAAGTCGCAACGCTTACATCCCTTCTCCTTCCTGATAGAGCCGGATAGTGAAGCAATTGTCTGGGACAACTCCAAACGTTTCTCAGAGATGACCTTCATGCGTGTGATGACAAGGATCATAAAAAAGAACCTTCTTTCGTACGATTTATAATGAACACGATCATACGAATGTAATAGCAAGGAGTCTGCCAATAGCCGAAGGAGAATCAGAAGATTTTATTAATTCACTAATAACGGGATGTTAGAGTAAAAGGAGAGAGTAACAGTATGATTTGGAATGATTCGTTTGGCCTCAGTATTTGGTGGAGCCTCAGTATTTTGAGGGATATTTTTCTGCGGCGCCGACGCATCTTCAACGGGATCGCCTTTCAGGTAATTATTAATGCTTTGTTCCATTTTAACCGGAAATGCAGGCACAGGTCCCGCCAGCATTTTGCGGTACACGTTCAGCATAATTTTTCTGAACACCGGAAGCGCAACCCGGCCGCCGGTTTCTTTTTGTCCGAGGGAACGGTTGTCATCAAAGCCGATACGCACGGCAATGGTGATTCCTTCAGGGCCGTAAGTGGATCCTACAAAGAGCGCATCCCTGAAATCGTTGGTTGTTCCTGTCTTTCCCATAACGGGGATCGGAAAACCGCTTGCTTCAAGCGCATGAGCCGTGCCGGAAGGCATGCGCACAATGCCGCGCAGGCC
>JANYAF010000157.1 GCA_025355175.1 Deltaproteobacteria bacterium
CTTTAGCAAAATGGTAGGAGCAAATAACAATCGTATTATCCTGATTAAATGGATTAAGATTTCCATCTTTTATGATTTGATTAAATGATTTTGTTTCCAAGATGATGGATGGCAAAAAAAACTTTTCCTGAAGTTCGGCATTCCATTGCTTTCTGAGACTCGATGGCAATATCAATAATATTTTTCGTTTACGCTCAGCCCATTTTTGAGAAAGCACCAATCCTGCTTCGATTGTTTTGCCAAGCCCAACCTCATCCGCCAAAATTGCGCCTTTTGATAAAGGCGATTTAAAAGCAAAAAGGGCCGCTTCTATCTGATGCGGATTAAGGTCCACTTGAGCATTAGAAAGCGTTGAAGATAATTTTTCTAAACTATCGGAAGGGCATCGCTTGGTTAGCTCGTGAGCAAAATATTTAGCGTGGTAAGGCGTCAAATTCATAGGGTTAACCAAAATAATTTAATGAAGTATCGCCTTTTGGTTGTCCAAAGCCATCTATTAGGCATCGGCACAATATTTCTTGATCAATTCGATGGCATCTTGTTCCGAAATGGCAGAGAGATCAACCGACTTCGCCGGAGCAAGGATAATGTGTTTTAAGGGAATGGTGATAATGAACATGCTGGCAAACCGTTTCCTTCCAATTTCAAATTGGATGATACAATGAACAAGCTTTTGTGTCAAATAAATAAAGAGGTTAAGAGACAGTCCAAGTAGTTTTTCAGCTTTACGGAAGAAGAAATAAAAATTGTGGAACAGAATTAAATTTGATTAAATGGCAGACAAGAAATAATGACTGGTGGAATAAATGCATCATCCATGTCATTTTTTAAATAAGACTTCCAGTTTATCTTTGGGATCAGCAGGCGGTGCACCGGATTTTCCCGGGTTCACTTTGAACTTGAAGTAGTCGCAGAAATTGGAGCGGCTTTTATCCAGGACTCTCTCGGCCTGCCCCTCCCGGCAATCATTATAGGCGCCGCGTTCATAAAAAATGCAGTTGAGGCAGCTATGAAGATCGGTTCCGCAAAGAGGACATTGCACCTGCCTGCCGACAAACCAATCGGCGGGAATTTCTTTTTTGCAGCTCTGGCAGATTTTCATGGTTGTAAAAATACAGGCAATGCGCGATTCTTGTCAAGGGACTTTCATGGGCTTATCCGTCTCGCTAAACCTCCCTGTCATTTAAACGTGAAATTCCAGTCGGGATGTGATATGGCATGCATCACTATTCCTCCGGAGGTTGCTATGGCGGATAAGTCGAAACTCGGCATGGAGTTCCCACTTTATTCCATTAAAGTTGCAGAAAACAAGATCGCAGAATTTGCCGCGGCTGTCGCACAGAAAGAAGACACGGATCACGTCAAAGAAATTTATCGCGATGTCGATGCGGCCAGAAAAGCCGGTTATGAAAACATTCCTATCCCGCCTACTTTTCCCACCAGTTTTCCATTCTGGACGGGCGGTGGTTTGCAGGCCACCATCAACGCGGTGGGCGCTGATTTGAACAAATTGCTACACAGTGAAGAAGAATACGAATATTACGCGCCGATCTGTGCGGGGGATGTTATTACCCGCAAAATGAAGGTTGTGGATATGTATGATAGAGGCAAACCGGGGCGAAAAGGCTGGCATGCGCAGGTGACGATTCTAGAGACGGAATTAATCAACCAAAGAGGGGAATTGGTTCTCAAGGCGCGCACGACTTTTATGGAAAGATAGGCCTGACGATATGACGATTAATTTCGATGAGGTTGCCGTTGGAGATGCGATACCGGCTTATACGGCCGCGCCTATCACACGAACGCAACTTGTGCGCTATGCCGGCGCATCCGGCGATTTCAATCCCCTGCACCACGATGAGACCTTTGCCAGGATGATCGGCATGGATAATGTTATTGTCCATGGCATGTTTATTATGGGTATCGCGGGTGAAGCCATCACCTCCTGGATTGACAACAAATATTTGAGAAAATTTTCCGTGCATTTCCTGAGTATGACCCAACCGGTTGATCTGGATGATTTTGAGAACACAAAAGGCCGGGCAACCATCACCGTGAGAGGCAAAGTGATTGAAAAGTACGAAGAAAATGGCGAGAAAAGAATTCGTTGCGATATCATTGCCCAGGACGCGCAAGGCAGCAGAAAGCTCACGGGTTTTTTCGTGGTCGCGCTGCCCTGACATTTTTCCCCCTCGCAAAGCATGGCAGGTGTTTTTATGAAAGCCCGCATATTAGTCATTGATGACGACGCTGTCGCTTGTGAATTTCTCCAGGAGGTTCTGCTGCGCGACGGCTATGATGTCGCCGCGTTTACCTCCGCCCTGGCCGCTCTTGAACAAGACCTGTCCGAATATGATTTATTGATGTCTGATATTCGCATGCCCGGTATGGACGGCCTGCAATTCTTGAGCGAAGTTCAAAAAAAATGGCCGAACCTGCCCGTCATCTTGATGACCGCGTATGGGTCTCTGGAAACCACCATGGAGGCGATCAGTCTGGGCGCTTGGGATTATATCAGCAAACCTTTTTCTCCGGAAGATTGCCGCGCTCTTGTTAAAAAAGTCTTGGAAGTACGGGAGTTACGTGAGCGACGGTCGAATGGGCCCCTGGAGGCCATCGAAGAGGCGAAGATGATTGGCTCTTCATCCACCATGGTTGAGTTCTATAAACAAATTGCCCGTGTCGCCGATTCCCAGGCCAGTGTGCTCATTGAAGGCGAAAGTGGCACCGGCAAGGAACTGACTGCGCGGTCCCTGCATTCTATGTCGTTGCGCCGCCTTAAACCTTTTGTGGTCGTGCATTGCGGCGCCATTCCCGATAACTTACTCGAATCGGAGCTTTTCGGCTACGAGCGAGGGTCCTTTACCGGCGCGGATCATCAACATACGGGACTGATTGAATCCGCCCAGGGCGGCACCATTTTTCTGGACGAGATCACGGAGATGTCCACGGCGCTGCAAAGCAAGCTTTTGCGGTTCATGCAGGATGGCGAAGTGCGCAGGATCGGCGGACATGAAGTGCGCCACGTCGCGGTTCGCGTGGTCGCGGCCGCCAATAAAAATATTGATGAAGAGGTAGGTTTTGGCCGTTTCCGCCTGGATCTCCTGTATCGCTTCATTGTGCGTCTGCGTATTCCGCCATTGCGGGAACGCCGGGCGGATATCCCTCTGCTGATCGAAGCCATGCTGAAGAAATTGGGCTATCCCGGCGTGCGTGTTTCGGTGGAAACCATGGAGCTACTCATGGCCTATGACTGGCCGGGCAATGTGCGCGAACTGGAAAATGTCTTGCAGCAGACTCTGCTGCTTTCTCCTTTTGTGGTTATTCTACCGGAAAATTTGCCGGACCGGTTCCGACACAAGGTAGAAACCAAAAAAGGCATTGATCTGCCGGAGATGACGCCGCTGGAAGAAGTGCAAAGGGAGCAAATTCTCCAGACCCTCAAAGCAACCTCCTGGAATCAGTCCAGAGCCGCCGAGATTCTGGGCATTGACCGCAAAACATTGCGCATGAAAATCCGCCGTTATGGCCTGCAAGATGAAAAATAACAGTTTTTTGCCTTAATCGATCATCTCATCCGTCATTCGCAGGTAAAGGATGACGGAAGTTCCACTATCAAGCGTACTTTGAATTTCCATCTGACCGCCATGCGCCTTGACGATATCACGAACAATGGCCAGCCCCAGGCCGCGCATTCCTTCATCCTTATGGGAGCTGAAGAACGGTTCGCAGACTTTTTTCAGAAGATCAGCGGGAATGCCCTGTCCATCATCGGCA
>JANYAF010000198.1 GCA_025355175.1 Deltaproteobacteria bacterium
GCATCACCCCATAACATGATGATATGCATAATGTATTTCTAATGGTTTCCATTAGAACATGTTACGGTTGTTCTTTCAACTACTATAACGCGCAAATCAGCTGCATCGATCAAAATCACCTAATGGAAAATCTGGGTTTAAGTTATTTCATGCGGGGCGGGTGTTTTCACATAATGATGACAAGTGCTTCCCCGTCAGTGACGACAACCCCGTTTTGATTCGTGACGACCGTGCTGAGCTTAAGAAATTTTAACATACCCTCTTTTTTTGTGAACTTCTCTAATACTTCCGCCGTGGCTGTCAACATATCCCCCAGAAAAACGGGCTTTCGGAAATTACTTGTTTGGGAGACATAAAGCGCTCCGGGCCCCGGCAATTTCATCCCGATGACGGCAGAAATGAGCGCGGATGAAAAACAACCATGAACCACCCTCTTCCCAAACTGGCTTTTTTGGGCAAACTCTTCGTTCATGTGAAGAGGATTAAAATCGCCGGAAATCTCCGCGAAGAGGGTAACATCCGCCTCCGTGGCGGTTTTGGTGTGTCTGGCCTTATCCCCTACTTTGTAATCTTCGTACTTTGCCATCTTCATGATCACCCCTCATTTTAAATCGCACTGACCGGTATGGATGAAACACCGGCATTGATCGGCAGGGACTGAGTTGACAGGCAAATCACGCCGCCTTGGCCGACTGTCCCATGACTTATGAAGATAGCCTGGTTCTTTGCAACCTGAAGCCTGTCTTTTGTAAAGCCAAACACTCTTATCGACGACCCGGTTGGAATGCTGTTGGAGAATACAACGGGCATTCAGGCGATATAACACTGATACTTGAGCTCATTGATGTTGATTAAGCCCTGCCGTACTTATCTTCCAGCCTTTCAATATCGTCTTCGCCGAAGTACGCGCCTGTCTGGACTTCAATGATGACCAGATCGACATTGGATAGGTTTTCCAGACGGTGGGTCGCGCCTTGAGGTATGTCAACCGCTGTGCCGCCGCGCAGAGAAAAAGTTTTGCCGTCAATGGTCGCCACACCCTCGCCGGAAACGGCATACCAGTGCTCCGAACGCTGCTTATGGCGCTGCAGGCTCAGGCTGCCACGCGGTTCGACGACAATTCGTTTTACCTTATGGTCCGAAGCATCGGACAAGATCTGATAGTAGCCCCAGGGACGTCTGTTTATCGTTTCCATTGATTTTCGCTCACAAAGTATTTGTTAATTTGCCTATCATAATCCCGGATGAATGAAAAGCCATCCTTTTATCGTGAAGCGTATCTCGTGAAGCGTCGTTCGTCATCCGCAGAAAAGCTCAACCACTTCCTGAAACAGTTAGAAACCATTCCCTACGCTTCACGCTTCACGCTTCACGAACCCCGAACCCCGAACCCCGAACCACGCGATTACCCTTCTCTTCCTTCTTCCTTTTACCGTCTCAATATGCTAAGCCATTGCCCCATAAGGACTATGGACATTAAATATTCACTCAAACGCAGTCGAAAAAGGAAGAAAACGATTTCGTTGCAAATCGGCCAAAACTCGGAACTCACGATTTATGCGCCTTACTTTACACCCGTCGCGGAAATCAACCGCTTTGTTGAAGAAAAACAGACTTGGATTGACCGGGCCATACGCAGACAGGCCAAGTTGCTGGTTCACCATAAGGAAAAAGAATACGTCACCGGTGAAAATTTCTATTATCTGGGCCAAGCCTATCCCCTGGAAGCCTTTTTTGAACCACTGGAAAATACAGGCGTTATTTTCTGGAATAACCGCTTTTTTCTGAACTGCCCCGCAGACACAGAAATGAGAAAACACTACTTTGTTTCCTGGTATAAGAAAAAAGCACGGCAATATTTAAGTGAACGGGTTGATTTTTACGTGAGCATGCTTAAGCTTACGTCAAACGGCCTTCGGATAACATCCGCCGAGAGGCGCTGGGGGTCCTGTTCGGAAGATAATAATTTATCATTCAGCTTCCGCCTGATCATGGCGCCGCCTGAGGTGATTGATTACGTTGTGGTGCATGAACTGATGCACATCCGGGAAAAAAATCATTCTTCAAAATTCTGGAACTTAGTGATAGAAGTGATTCCGGATTACAAGGAGCAGAGGCGCTGGCTTCGTGAACATCAGCACCATTTTAATCTGTGAACAGAACTTGAAAGGACTTAAAACATCTTATTTTATGGATATTATTGAAACCATTGACCTGAAGCACCGGCCATTTCTGTCCGCACGTTTCCGGCAAATGAATTTATACATTTCAGACTATACATTCACCAATATCTACCTATTCCGCAATATCAGCCGTTATGAAATATTGAGAAAAGATTGCGGAACTTTCATTTCCGCCTACAACCGCCAGAATCAGAATTATATCATGCCGCTGGATAACCCGCAGGCCTGCTCTCCGGACACGCTCAGACATTTGTTGAATGAGAACAATTTTTTCTTTCCAATCCCTGAAGAATGGCTGCCCTTTTTTCCGAAAGATGAATTTTGTGTCACGTCCGACGACAGCGAATCGGATTATATTTACCTGACTTCGAACATGGCGTCATTCGCCGGAAAACAATACACCCGCCACCGCAATCACCTGAATCAGCTTATCGGCGCATTCCATCCCGTGCAACAGCCGCTGTCCGATGATACCCTTCTCGACAGCCTGAAAATTTTGCGCCAGTGGCAGGACGAATCCGTTGTCACCGCCAGCAAAACCGATTTTGCGGTGTGCACGGAGGCTTTGCAAAAAGCCTCGGAGCTTGCGCTGTGGGGCACAATCTATTATATTGAGAATGAACCGGCGGGATTCATCATTGGCGAGGCGCTCAACAAAGATACGTTCTGTCTGCATTTTGCCAAAGCCTCCAAAAAGTATCATGGCATTTATGAGTTTATGTTCAACGATACGGCCATAAAATTGCAGTCGCAATATAAATATCTGAATCTGGAAGAGGATCTGGGCAACAAGAATTTACGGAAAACAAAAGGTTCTTATGGCCCGGAATGCATTTTAAAAAAATATCGCGTCAGTCTTAAAGTTGGAGCCGAATGAGTAACCTGGTTGTCATCACGGATTTACGGGAAGGAGATCAGGGCGTCATTCATTCCATTGAAGACGGCTCGGCCCTGACCAGCCGCTTGGCCGGCATGGGTATCGTTACCGGCGCAAAGTTTCGCATCGCTCAGGTCAGCGGCGGAATGGTTGTTATTTTAGTCTCGGCAACCCGGATTGCTTTAGGACGAGGCGAAGCCTCGAAAATTATGGTTTACAAAATCGACCCCGCCGATGAGACCTGCCTTCCTCCCATTGAAAAGGAAATTTTCGTCGCGCTGGTCGGCCAACCCAATGTCGGCAAATCCACCGTCTTTAATATTCTGACGGGGCTTTCCCAGCATGTCGGCAACTGGCCCGGCAAAACCGTTGAGAAAAAAGAAGGGGTACACCGCGCCACTGATACTTTAATCCGCATTGTCGATCTGCCCGGCACTTACAGTCTCACATCTTTTTCCGAGGAAGAACGAGTCACCCGTGATTTTATCATTCAAGAAAAGCCCGACCTCGTCGTGCTGGTGCTGAACGCCGCCGCACTGGAGCGAAGCCTTTATCTTTTATCCGAAGTTTTACTGCTCAACCGGCCGGTAATTGTAGCCATCAACATGCTGGATGTTGCATCAAACCAGGGCACGCAGATTGACGCGAAAGCTCTGCAGGATTCGCTTGGCCTGCCGGTCATTCCCATGGTCGCCAAACGCAACAGCGGTATCAAAGAACTGGTGGATCAAATCACCCAGATCGCCTCCTGCGATCAGAAATTTCAGCCCGAATTACCCGAAGTTTCCGCCGATCATCTGGAAATTTATCAAAGCATCCTGGAAACCATCCGGCCTTATGTTCAGAATCCTTACACCCCCGAATGGGTGGCTGTTAAATTAATGGAGGGCGACCCGGAAGTATCCGCCATGGTTGAAAAGCAAGCGCAGCCATCCGGCTGGAATACGATTCTGACACTGCTCAGCAAACACGAAGACGCACTGCATGCCGTGGTTAATGGCCGCTATGACTGGATCGAAAAAATGACCCGGGCAGCCGTTTCTCACTTCAGAATGGGACAGGTTGTACTCACCGACAGAATCGATCATGTGCTGACGCGTCCGATTTTCGGCATTCCGATACTACTTGCCATCATGGCCTTTGTCTTTTTCTTGACCTATTCTATCGGCGTGCCACTGCAAACCTGGCTTGCCGATTTAATCCAGCAATTCATTGCCTTTTGCACACCTGCCACAAGCGGCTGGCCGACCTGGCTGCAAGGGATGCTGTTCAACGGCGTCATCGGCGGGGCTGGCTCCGTCCTGACTTTCCTTCCTGTGCTGCTGATCTTTTTTGCCATCATGGCCTTGCTGGAAGATGTCGGCTACATGGCGCGCGCAGCGTTTGTGATGGACAGGATCATGCATCTGGTCGGATTACACGGCAAAAGTTTCATCCCGATGTGCCTGGGTTTCGGTTGCAATGTTCCCGCGATTCTCGGCGCCCGCATCATCGAGACGCGCAAGGCCCGCATGATTACACTGCTTTTGATTCCTTTTGTTCCCTGCACCGCCAGACTAGCCGTCCTGACGCTGGTCTGTGCCGCCATTTTCAGGGAAAACGCCGTTTACGTATCGTGGAGCATTCTGTCCTTAAACATTGTTGTGCTGGGCATCGCGGGAATTTTTGTCAATAAGACCCTATGGAAACAGGATGCACCGTTTATCATGGAACTGCCGATTTATCACCGCCCCGATTTAAAAACGATTCTGATGGTCATCTGGTCAAGAAGCGTTTCCTTTGTCCGCAAAGCCGGAACGGTTATCCTGGGCGTTTCGCTTTTGATCTGGATTTTATCTTATTTTCCAACCGGCAATGTAGAAGAAAGCTTTCTGGCTTCCGTGGGCAGGTTACTTCAACCACTGGGCGTGCCGCTGGGGCTGGATTGGAAAATGATTACCGCGCTGTTAACGGGACTAGTTGCCAAGGAAAATGTCGTGGCGACGCTGGGTGTTCTTTACTCCGTAGGAAAAGATGGGCTGGCGATGACGCTACCCACCATCATGAGCCCGGAATCGGCCGCCGCATTTCTTGTTGTCATGATGCTTTTTATCCCCTGTGCCGCAACGATGGCGGTATTGCGCAAAGAAATGAACAGCAATAAATGGTTTTATTCCACGATCGTACTGACCCTGATTGTCTCCTACCTGGGCGGGATGGCAGCGTTTAACTTTGTCAGATGGTTAGGGATTTAGCAAAAAGGGACAAAAGCCGAGCGGTGTTCTTTCCATCTACACACCGCCATGTTAGTTTTCTACATAACCATCGGTGTCCATTTTTTTCAACCTATCTCATTCATACTGGTAAGGGAGGATAACGTGAGAATTATTTATATCGCTGACATCCATGGCGCCTTTGACCGCGTCAAACAGCTATTGTCCGAAACGGTGGCTGATGTTTATATTATTGCTGGTGATCTTATTGATATCCCATTTTACAACATGAACACCGCCATTAATTATCACGAGCTTCAATCCTATTTTCATGGATTGCGTGTCCGCATGGATAAAGAATCTATGACGATCGAAGATTTTGTGGATGAACTGCTCGATATGCCGAACACATTGCCCGAAATCGAAGAAAACGGAACAAAGTATCAGCAATACACGATCCGCGCCCGCCGGGTGCTCCAGCAAAAATATAAAGTTCTGGAAAATATTCTCTTGATAAAACAAAAAGCGCAGATGTTCGCCTTGCCCGGCAATTATGACATGGATCTGAAATACACGGCGCTGCATGAACGGGACCTCCATCTGCACTGGCACAACATGAAAGATCTGAAAATAGCCGGCTATGGAGGGGCGGACATCTGGACACCGGGCATTCCGGAGCGTTATGTTGTGCGCTATCAGGGAAGCGTGCCGTTCGAAAGTGGGCGCAATGAAATGTATAATTTCTTCAAGGCGGTGAAACCGGATATCATTGTCAGCCATCAACCGGCGCATGGCGTTCACGACCGCGTGAATCAATTCGGAACATCAGGATCACCGGCGCTCAGGCAATATTGCGACAACAATCCGGTGTTGATGTGTCTGACCGGCCATGTCCACATGGACTGGGGATTTCAGATGACGGAAAACACGATCTATCTCAATCCCTCCAATTTCGGCGAAGTCACGACGCTGACCGGCGGCGTCGCTGAAGGCGGTTTTTTCTACGCCATTGAAATGGACGGCAGGCAGGTAGAAAGAATCATCTTCAGAAAGCTCGTGGAAGACCGTGTTCATGACATTGCCGATTACTATCCCCAAAACGGCCAATGGCGTGAATCGCTGGTTGACGCCGAGCGCTTCACGGCCCTCAAAGAAGGCCGAAATTTCGATATGCAGGAGGCAAAGTATTCCCATATTCCGGAAGTCCAGCTTTATAATGAGATCAAACAATTTTATCGCACATTTCAAACAGAAGAAACAGAAGAGCGCCTGGCAAAGCTCGAACAGATTGCCAAACTGATTGAAGAGAACGTTCACGATGATATCGCCATGGACGTTATGGGTTCGACCAATATGGGGCTTTGCGAAAATACATCCGATATCGATTTTGTGGTTTATGTCCGATGCGACACCGACTTCACGGGAGAAATCAATTCCTGCTCACAATATAAAGACGCCGAAAAGATTATCGAAACCGTCTTAAAGCCGCAGTATGCCTTTCAGATCATGGACGCCATCGATCTGAACCTTGTTGAAAAAGCCATACGGGAAAAGGATTATGAAAGCGAAATCGCTATGCGTTTTGTCGCCTATCGTGCCATCTGTCGGCCCATCAACTATAGATTCATCGCCCCCGTTGAGGATTTATTGAATCAAGATATGGAATACCGTTCAGAACTGGAGGGAAGTATTCGTTCATATTTCCGGATATTTATCAATACGTCGGAACATACCCGTTCATTCAAAAAGTATGAAAGCCGGATCAAAGAAATCGGGATCAATCTACCCGAATCGGTTCGAATGAAGATTAAGGCTTACTTTCAACAGGATCCTGATCAGAAGGACTGCATGATTGATTCTCTGGATGATTCGCCGAAGCGTTAGGAAACGTTCATACCCATCAATTTCACGGAATCATTAAACAACACGAAGATGCTTTTGTCCGTAACGACTTTCTCGACAAAACCCACACCGAATACCGGATGATTGATCACATGATTGACTTTGAAAGTTTCCTTGATTGAATAATTCCGTATGGATGTTCCCGCCGGCATATTGCGGCTTTTAAGATCCCATTGCAGGGGGGCATCATTAACCGTCACCTTTGCCGCCACAGGCTTTTTCGCCCGGACAGCGCCGGGGGTGCGCACGGCGGCAGTCTTTTTGGCGGCAGGCCCCGTTCCCCGATATTTGTGTTCCGCGCCGCAGGTTTTACATTTTACGCGGCTCACCACACCATCCACTTTGAACAATACCAGGTGAGCCAGAACTAACTTGCATTTCAGACAATAAGCATCAATATTTTCACCAACAGAAAGCACTATGATCTCCTTATTTTATGTTTGTCGGTAACCTATATCAGATTGCCCGAAGATGTCCTAATGATAATTTTTCTGTCAGCGTTAATATGAGTAAGATTAAAGAGATGAGGCTAGTACAGCCGCGCCGATCGCGCCATTGACTTGCGCATAAGATGACACCGCAATCTTTACGCCGAGTTTCCTCGTGAGCGCGTCCACAACGCCTGCGTTGCGCGCGACGCCGCCGGTAATCATCACCGGTTCGGATATCCCAACGCGCGCGAGCATCGATGAGACACGGGCAGCGATGGATTCATGGATACCGGCGATGATGTCTTGTCTTTTTTCACCGCGGGCAATGAGTGAGATCACTTCCGATTCCGCAAAGACCGTGCACAAACTGCTGATTTTTGAAGGCTGCTTCGATTGCAGCGACATCGCGCCGAATTCATCGAGATTGACTTCGAGCGCCCGCGCCATTACTTCCAGAAATCGGCCGGTTCCCGCCGCACACTTGTCGTTCATCACAAAATTTCTGACCTTACCCCGTTCGTCGAGCGCCATGGCTTTGCTGTCCTGTCCGCCAATGTCGATAATCGTTCTGATTTTCGGATTCAGAAAATACGCTCCGGCAGCATGCGCCATAATTTCCGTAAAGGTCTTGTCGGCAAATTTAACCGAATTGCGACCGTAGCCGGTGGAAACGATTTTAGAAATGGATGACGTATCCAGACCGGATTCAGAAAGCAAATTCTCATACACTTTGAGACCTGCCGCCTCCGCGTTATAGCCGGTAAAAATAATCTTTGTTCCGAGAATTTCCCCGTCTTCCACAATGGCTGCTTTCGCCGTAATCGAACCGATATCAATACCCGCTGTCCGCATTCGTATCTCGCATCTCGTCGTTCGTCGTTCGTCGCTCGTCGCGAGCGCGTCTTCTTAAAACTTAATTACTTAAAACTTAAATCTTTTTTTCTTTCTTTTATGATCTCCATAAACGCGTCAACTCTGGTTGAAATCTGGCTTTCGGAAAAACTCCGGTCATCGACCATATCCGCTTCAATCATCAGACACGGAATGCCTCTTTCTTTTTCCACGATCCGCTGAATATCCAGCTGACCAAACGAATATGGTTTGCAACTGCGGTTGGAATGCAGCACAAATCCATCGACATCATACTTGTCGATCATCTCGATAACCATTTTCGCCATTTCATCGACGCCGATATTCAGATAAATTCGGGTGTAGGCCTCCGCCATCGAATCGAGAAATTTGCTTTCGTCAATATACTTCATCGCCCCGCACCAGGCCGACGTGTAGGTGTCCGCTACCAGGCAGGCGTTGTGTGAAGCAAATTTTTGCGACAGCCAGCGCGTCCGGGGCCAAATAGGAATATTATCCCACAGCAGACGGTATTTTTCATTCGGCACCACACTGATACCGCGTGTGACCCGGTCTTTCATGGTGGCCAGAAGCTGCTGGTAATAATTCACGGCTTCCTTAGTTCCCCGTAAAGTAACAATCAGTGCCAAATGATAAAAAGCGTCAAAAGCGCTCATCGGCGCTGGCCTGTGCGCGGCCGTATCCAGAACCGCCTGCCAGAGTTGTTGTCCTTCATAAGAAAGATGCCCAACTTGCCTCAGCCGTTCAAAATCATATTTTTTCTTACAGGCTTCTTCGATAAAAAGAATGTACTCGTCGATTTGAGCGCGGACATAACGGGCGGCCTCTTCCGAATAACCGGTATGGCAAAAGGGCGTGTCCAGAATAAACAGCGGCACATTGAAATAGCGCGCCTGCACTTCATACCACTTGAGCACCGTCCCGCAGATATTGTTGCAGCAAACCAGCATATCGGGGCGAGGCAGACCGCCGATGGGGCCGCCGTTAACGGTTGCGCAGGCGATGTCGGAACGGGCGTAGGAACACAGGTCGTTGGAATAGCCCATGGCTTCCGCTTTTTCGCAAAGCCCCGCGCCCATTTTGGACGCGCCGATCATTGCGCCATGATTTTCCGGATAGATGGGAATAATATCCATCGCGATTAATGGCTCCACCGGACCGCCGCTGGTGATCCAGGCCACTTTTTTACCCGTGAGCCTTGCCGACTTGGCCTCGCTGTAATAGACCATCATCAGCTCTTTCATCGTCGGTGATTTTTTAAACCGCAGAGAAAACTTTTTAGTCTGACCAAACAGATAAATGCCGAGCGTTTTCAGAAAATCGGATTTGTCATCATTCATACAGCCGCCTTATTGATTTACAATATCTGGATAAATGTCTCCAGTCGCGTTTGCAACTGCCCGCCTGCCTGCGTCTGATCCTCTATCTCCAGAAGCAGAGAAGGAATTTTTCCCCGATCCAGCATTTCCTTGAGATAAGGATAATCAAAAGCGTGCGGATCGCAGAATTTGAGAAGCAAAAAAACAACGCCGTCTGCTTTACAGTCTTTGACCATTTTCAGGAGGTCATCACCGCGATTCGTCAGCCCCGCGTGCTTGGCCGGACAGCTGCCGCGTTCGGCGTATCTTTGTGCGATTGCTGTGAGCGGCGGAAGATTTTCATTGATCACGCCTTCAAAGTACCGCGACCCGGTACATAAATCATCACCGACCACAACGCCACCGGCATCTTCAATCGCGTCGTAAATATCCGGATGACTACAAATACCGCCGGAGAGCACCAGTCTTCTTGCATGGGACGGTTTTTGTTCAGACGCCATCTTCGTCAGCTCCGCTACAATGCCCAAAAGATCTTCGAGAAATGTTTCCCGCTCCATGATCATCGCCGCCCGAATAATGGCGTGAAAGTCCTGCCCGCTGATCACTTGCGGGTTTTCACAACGCAGCTGATACAGACGCTTCATCTGCGCGCGAATCGCGTTATAGATTTTAACGGCATGGATCAGATTGGCCTCCGTGATCTCCTGAGCAAGCCCGCGCTCCAAGTCTGTCTTGAATTTTTTCAGAACGTCCAGCAAATACTGCCTGGCGCTGGGCGTTGAAAGTTTGACCGGCAGCGCGACATCGGCGTGAAAAGGTTTCACCAGATTGAGTCGCCAGACATCCGAGAGCCGCTGGATGGAATCGCAGGTATGCGGAAAAACCATTCCATCAAGAAGATCCAGCCTTCCGGACAACGCTTCCTCCAGAATACCGCGCACCAGCGAACAGCAGTAGGATTGCAGATGAAGATCGGCGCGATGAATGTCCGAATCGGAACCGAACAACCGGACAGGCAGAGCGCCTGCGGCATAGATCAATTCTTCGGGCGCGTAGGAACAGACAGTGCCCACCATCTTTTTGCCGGTTTGGTCTTTGAGTTTTTGCAGATACGAATAAGGATGATCAACGATTGTCCTGAACTCAGCGATCTTGTCCATAGCTCGTCCTTCCCCACGGGAATAGTATTTACTATCTGGCCATTTCGGACGGCAAGCTATCATATTTAAATCAAAAAGTCGCAATAATTTACACCCTCCTTTTCGCTATGACTCCGGCGATTAAATATTTGAGTAGTGATTCACCGCCAGAGATCCCGGTGCGAAAAGAGGTTCATTCTGAGCAAAGAGTTGAGGCGAATGTAAAGAGGTAAGGAAGCGACCCATTGGGTCCCTTCATTAAAAAAAGCCCGGCAGATACCACCGCCGGGCTTTTCCGGAAATAATTCTTAAAACGGGAATCAACCGATGGCACAGCCGCCGCGTTCGCCGGAGCTGATGCGGATGCACTCGGCCAGTTCCACAACAAAGATTTTACCGTCCCCCAAGGAGCCGGTGTGGGCCCCTTTGAAAATGGCATCTATCGTGGGGTTGACAAAGTCTTCGTTGACGGCGATATCCAGGCGGACTTTGTTGAGCAGTCCGCCCGCTTCCTTTGCGCCACGGTAGATTTCCGTAACGCCTTTCTGACGCCCCTGACCCAGCACATTCGTGACGGTCATCAGGTTGACCTGCACGGCTTCCAACTCTGTTTTTACAGCGTCCAGCCGGTGCGGCTGGATAATAGCAATGACTAATTTCATGGTTTCTTCCTCCTATTCAATCACGGTATAAGCAGCTTCGCTCTGTTGGGTTAAATCCAGACCGACAAGTTCGTTTTTCTCTTCCACTCTCATGCCGATGACGGCGTCAACGATCTTGAAGATGATAAAAGTCATGATCGCAGCAAAAGCAACCGTCACCACCAGCATCAGACATTGAACCCCAAACTGATGGAGGTTGCCGAACAGCAATCCGTCTGCACCGCCTGCGTTAATGGCTTTCTGCGCGAAAACGCCCGTCAGGAGAGTGCCAACCGTTCCGCCGACGCCATGTACGCCAAAGGCGTCCAGGGAATCGTCATAACCGAGTTTGCCTTTAATGACGGCAACCGCTGTGTAGCAAACGATGGCAACGATGATACCCATGAACATGGCATTCATCGGGTTGACAAAACCGCAGGCGGGTGTGATGGCAACCAGACCCGCTACCGCGCCGGTAGCCGTACCCAGAATAGTCGGGGTTCCATTGTGCCACCATTCAATCAATGCCCATGCCAAACCGGCAGCGGCTGTTGCTGTATTGGTGGTAATGAAAGCATTGGCGGCAATACCGTCCGCTGCCAGAGCGCTACCGGCATTAAATCCGAACCAGCCGAACCATAAAAGAGCCGCGCCCAGAACGGTGAAGGGCAGGTTGTGCGGACGAATGGGTTTGTGATTATAACCGACCCGTTTACCCAAAAGTAGAGCTAGGACAAGAGCTGATATACCGGAACTCACGTGCACAACGATGCCACCTGCAAAGTCCAGTCCTCCCATCGCCTTCAGCCAACCGCCCGTTCCCCAGACCCAGTGTGCCAGAGGGTCATAAACAAAAGTGGCCCAAAGAAGGGTAAAAAGCAGAAAGGCGGGAAACTTCACTCTTTCCGCATACGCGCCGATGATCAATGCCGGTGTGATAATCGCGAACATCGCCTGAAAGATCATAAAGACCGAATGGGGAATGGTTGCTGCGTAATCTTTGTTAGGGATAGCACCCACGCCCTTGAGTCCCGCCCAGTCGAGATTTCCGATGATACCGTGAAAGTCCGGGCCAAACGCCAGGGAATAGCCGAACAACACCCATTGAAGACTGATGACGCAGACAATGATAAAGCATTGCATCAATATGGACAGGACGTTTTTGCGACGCACCAGTCCCCCATAGAAAAATGCCAGTCCCGGTATGGTCATAAGCAGGACCAATGCGCTGGCCATCAAAACCCACGCTGTATCTCCCGAATTCATAGTAAGTACCTCCTTAAAAAAGTTTTTTCTTCGGATTCTCTTAAGGCAAGGATAGTGCCAAACTAGGTTATGGTATGTTACTTGTTGAAATAAATAGATTATTCTGAAATATAGGCCAAACAAAAAACGAGCAAAATTGTACGAATTATAAAAACGGCAGACTAAAATGTGGG